>NZ_JAYMSC010000009.1:0-280062 GCF_038900775.1 Paraburkholderia sp. JHI869 | reverse complement strand
CAGCCAGGGTCCGCTGAACGCAGGCGCCCTGCTGCTTCAACCGCTGACCTTCAACAATGAGTGAACACAGAAACAGAGAAAGATGCGACATCTGTAAATGGCTGGCAGGACGACATCTGTATCTGGCGGGGACATTCGATGTTACGGCTTTTTTGAAATGTCGTGTTCGGTCGCGCGGCCGAACGTCTGGGTCTGACCGTGCGACAGATAGAACGGCTTGTGATCCGGTACCGGGAATCCGGCGTGTCGTGTTGACCAGCAGCTGCGCGGCCGTCTACGGCGACAACGCCGATCTCAACACTTCACCAAACGGCGTGTTCACCGAGGCGATCTGGAATAACAGTTCCTCTCTGGTGTTGGGCGACGCATGTCGAACCTTCGACGAGCGCGTCGTGAAGGCGCTCCAGGTGGACACAACACGACTTGCAACAAACGTCGAAAACGCACTGTTGTCGGTTACGGCGCTCAATCCCGTGCTTGGCTATGATGCCGTCGCGCGGATAACGAGGCTCGCGCTACAGGAAGGCATTACGCCGCGCGCAGCGGCGTTGTCGCTAGGCCTCATCGACGCGGACCAGTACGACAGGATCGTCGATCCCGCGCGTTTGGCGGGTGTATGGAATGCCTCCGCGGATGCCGGCTCGATTTGACAGGAACTTATCCGAAGTGTCGATACTAGGCGGGTACGACCGCTGTGGCCGCATCGCTTGTTGCGGCTTTCAGATAGTTGTAGAGGCACTCCACCGCAACGGGAAACTCCGTACGTCCCCTTAAAAGAACAAGGTCAAACTTCGGTAGTTTCGGAAAACCCTCCTCCTCGCCAAGAGTCCTCCACCCTGCGGGAATCATATTGTCGGCGACCACTGTCACCGCAAGCCCCGCCGACACCGCTATCTCTCCACCCGCGTAACCTGGCCCACAGTACGCGACCCGTCACTTTTTCCCGATAGCCGAAAGCGCACGTAGCGCCTGCTCGCGAAACACGAACCCAACCGGGAAAAGCGCAAGGGGAAGTGGATCTTCAAGATAGGCGTAACGATCTCTCGCACAGACCCAGACTAGTGGTATCGACGACACCACATCCCGGAAGCCAAGACTTAGGCAAAGACGAAGTACTTGCGCACCGTCTCCACCACTTCCCAGGTACCCTTCATGCCCGGTTCAATAACGAACACATCGCCGGCCTTCAGGTGCACGGCCTGCTCGCCTTCCGGAGTGATGATGCAGTAGCCGTCGAGAAAGTGGCAGAACTCCCATTTCTCGTAGTTCACCTCGAACTTGCCCGGGGTGCAGATCCAGGTGCCCATGATCTTGCTGCCGTCCGTGGAAAGGTAAGCGTTGAGGTTCACGGTGTGAGGGTCGCCGCCGATGCGCTTCCACTTTGTGGCATCAACGACTGGAGTCGGGCAGGTTTCGCGCAAAACGGTGATGAAGTCGGACATTTCAGCTCCAAACGATCTAATAGAAACCGGGGGCTTTCCCAGTGATCAGGTGAGACTCGCGCTCTATTGCGGAAGGCTCAATGTGGCCGTCCGGCCGCCGTCAACCGTCCATACCTGCTCGGTGATGAAGCTTGATTCACCGGACGCATGCAACGAGACTGGCAACCCGTGCCCCATCTGCCGCTTGAGCAACGCCAAAGGACGTTAGTAAGTTTCATTGCGCGGCGTTGCCGCCTAACGAGATTGCTCAACAGTTAACCAGAGCCAGGAATCCGCTGATAGAACAAAAGCGGCATCGCCATAGGACACCTTCGCCGAAAGGACCGGCGTTGCGAACGTATCTCAGGCCTGCGATACGCCTGATGAAGGGCTCGTCTCGAAGCGGAGGCGTCGCGAAATTGCCACTGCGCTCGCGTCCCTTAAGGAACGCGTAAGCGCGCTGGAAGTACTGTACGCGCCGTACAAACCTACCCTGCATCGAAGCAATGAATCGAACTATGAAGCGATCAGCGTTGCTCGCCATCGTCAGATCCGGGCTTTCCTTATGTGACAACTTGAGCCTTCGGGACGCGAAGATCATCGTCACGGCAGGACTTGGTAAATTTTCACTACAATAATAAGGATTACATATTAAAATGTCGATAATTATATCTATGTCAATTCAGGCGCGAAAATAATAGCCCGCACGCGGCGGGCCTTGTTCTTGACTCCAGAGGCGGGGCGCCATCGAGGCCAGAGCTCGGTGGACATTCAGCAGTTGAGCTAACCGGTCCCTTCTTTCAACCCAATTAGATGTTCCCAAAACAGACGTATTTCGGCTCCAGGTATTCTTCCACTCCTGAATGCGCTCCCTCACGGCCGATTCCCGATTCCTTTATCCCACCAAAGGGGGCGACTTCGTTGAAGACCAGACTGTCGTTTACACCCACAACGCCACATTCAAGTGCCTCAGTGACCCGGAATGCCCGCCGGATATCCGTTGTATAAAAATACGCAGCAAGGCCCGTCCGAGTATCGTTTGCAAGGGCGATCGCCTCGTCATCATCTCTAAACTGAAGCACGCTCGCGAGCGGCCCCAGGACTTCATCTCCGCACACTCCCATCTCCGGACGGACGTTAGTCAGTACAGTCGGTTGAAAGAAGTTGGACCCGATAGTCAGGCGGAAACCACCAAGGGCAACAGTTGCCCCAGCTTGCACCGCATCGTCCACCAGCCTTTCAAGCCGCGCAACTGCTGACTCACTGATGAGCGGGCCGATCTGTGCTCCCTCGGCCATCCCGTCACCAAGCTTGAGCGCTGAGACCTTCTCCACGAGTCGACTTACAAAGCGCTCGTAGACGTCCGCGTGTACGAGGAACCGGTTTGCGCACATGGCTGCCTGCCCGGAATGTCGAAAACGCGCGTCGATGGCGCCTTTGACCGCCAGGTCAATGTCTGCATCGCCGAAAACGATGAATGGGCAGTTGGCGCCCAGTTCGAGCGAGACCTTTTTGACCGTGGCAGAACATAGCGCCATCTGCCTTTTGCCTTCCTCTATGGAGCCCGTGAAGGATACCTTCCTGATGCCCGGATGTGAGACCAGAGCGGACCTTATCGAATCGCTTTCCCCTGTCAGAACTGATAGCGCTCCGCGCGGCAGCCCGGCAGCCTCCCCAAGGACACAAAGCGCCAGCGCCGAAAAAGGGGTCTGCGGATCAGGATGCAGTATCACAGTGCACCCCGCAGCCAGAGCCGCCCCGATTCGCCTTGCCACCATGGACGACGGAAAGGTCCAGGTGGTCATCGCCGCACAAACGCCGACGGGTTGATGCAGCACCCGGATTCTCTGGTTACGTCGAGGCGCCGGAATATTGTCGCCATAAATCCTTCGCGCCTCTTCGGCGAACCAGTCAAGGTAATTTGCGGCTTGCGTGATTTCCGCGCGAGCCTCGTGGAGTGGCTTCCCCTGTTCACTGCACAAAACAAGGGCAAGGTCGTCGCGATGGGTTTCGACCAGGCGCCCCCATTCCCGCAGTACGAGCGCACGCTCGCGGCCGCTCCATTCGCTCCAGTCGTTGAAGGCTCTCGTTGCACAGACGACCGCCTCATCGACTTGCTGGGCCGTCACGTTGGGCACCGAGCCAACAACCTCGTGAGTCGATGGATTACTGACCTGTATCCTCGGCAATGACGTGTTGTCGACCCACGCGCCACCAACATATGCTGATTGTTCGAAAAGACTCGGACACTGTAGTTTCACGACTGACCCTCTGTATTAAGCGCTAACAATGCTTCGAAGGGGTGGGACAAACTCATCAGGTTCGAAAGCCGGCACGGTTAGTTCGAGTATTCCAAATATCAATCGCGCCTCAGATCTTGGTACTCGATCCCCGGTGCATACAACATGTAAAGAACTACTCGCCGCGCACGCGAAGAAATACCTCGTCAACAGCGTACAAACAGTGCAGCTTAACCTATCACACGGGATGAACAGATCTTCCCTATGACCGGTGTCGCGTGATATCTGTGAGGCACGCGAGCGCCGGACTGTGAAAGCCACGCTGTTCACGTAGTCCGCGTCCGGTCCTCGCCGAGGATCGACGGGCATAGTGGCTCAGCCGGCGCTGGAACTTGGCCGATCGGTAGAACCGGTTGGCGTGCTTTTGCCTCTCATGCGCTCGTGCGTGAGTTCGGCATGCAGCCTTTCGTGAATCGAAGCGAAATCGCCTTTTATCAGACCACCCGGCGAAGAAATTTACGATTCACTCAAGGGCAGCTCACGCGACCAACACTCCAGGTTCTCTTCAAGTCGAAACACAACGCCGCTAGAAAGTTCAGCGTTCTTATCTAACGTGCATCGCTTCGATTTTTTTTTCGAGGACAACGCATTTTTTTCTGGTAGAAAGCTATATGTAAGGAACGAGCGGCGCCGCCGCTCGAATGGAGCCACGACCCATGAATCTTCCGAAACGTATGCTCGTAGCCAATGTCGCCTGGGCTCAGGAAATCGCCCGCCGCGATCCGCAGTTCTTCAGCGCGCTTGCCGCCGGGCAGAAGCCGCAGGTGCTCTGGATCGGCTGCTCCGACAGCCGCGTGCCAGCCGAAAGTGTCACGCACTGTGCGCCTGGCGACTTGTTCGTTCACCGCAACATCGCCAACCTGTTTCACCCCGACGACGACAACACCATGAGCGTGCTCGAATACGCCGTGCGTGTGCTGCGGGTCGCGCACATCATCGTATGCGGGCACTACGGCTGCGGCGGCGTGCGAGCCTCGCTACTGCCGCCCGCCGACGCGCTGCCCCACGTGAACCGCCGCATCGCGCCACTCTGCGCGCTCGCGCACCAGCATCGCGCAGCGCTTGAGCGCCTGCCTTCGGAAGAGGCGCGTGTGAACCGCGTTGCCGAACTCAGCGTGATCGAGCAGGTGCGTCTGCTGCGCGAGCATCCGCTCGTGCGCGAGAGCGCGCCCGCGCCGCTCGTGCACGGATGGATCTTTTCGCTCGGCGACGGCCAGTTACGCGAACTCGCGTCGGGCTACGACGCGCAAACCACGGTGGCCATCGCCGCGGCCTGAGCCATCCGTTGTCAATTGCCTGGCACACGTATGCCGTGCGGCGCAGAGCGCCGTTCGCGCATACGCTGCCGTCGAATCCTCTACCCTTCTTTCTCTACGTGCTTTCGTCATGACTTCGAGAACTTCTCTGTCCGCGCTTGCGCGTGACCTCTGCGCTGGTACCGTCGTCTTTCTCGTCGCCCTGCCCTTGTGCCTCGGCATTGCCAGAGCATCCGGTGCCGAGCCGCTGGCCGGGCTCGTCTCCGGTATTGTCGGTGGCATCGTCGTGGCCGCGCTCAGCGGCTCGCGCCTGAGTGTGAGTGGTCCCGCCGCGGGACTCGTTGTGATCGTCGTGGATGGCATCGCGCGTCTCGGCAGTTTCTCAGCATTCCTCATTGCCGTGCTGCTGTCGGGCGTTCTGCAGTTCGGCTTCGGCATGCTGAAGGCCGGGCGGCTCGCCTCGTATGTGCCCACGCCCGTTATCAAGGGCATGCTCGCGGCCATCGGCCTGCTGCTGGTCATCAAGCAGGTGCCGCTCGCGCTCGGGCTGGGCTCGGGCAACTACACCGAATCGTTGACGAGCGCGCTTGCCTCGATCTCGCCCGTCGTCTGGGCCGTTGCCGCGCTCTCGCTCGCGATTCTCGCGGGTTGGGAAACACGTGCATTGAGGCGCTTCGCGCTCGTGCGGCTCGTGCCCGCGCCGCTTGTCGTCGTGGTTGCAGGCGTAGGCGCAACGCTGGTTTGCGGCGCGCTTGGCCCCGTGTTGGCGTTGCCGGTCGAACAACGCGTGGCGCTGCCTGCCATCGAATCGTTCGCGGCGCTCGGTGCCGCCTTGCAATTCGGCGAGTTCGAGCTGAGCCTCGCGCGTTTTGCCGATCCGGATATCTGGATCGTGGCGTTGACGCTCGCCGTCGTCGCCAGCCTCGAGACGCTGCTGAGTCTCGAAGCCGTCGAACAGATCGACCCGCAGCGGCGCGCAGCGCCACCGAATCGCGAACTCAAGGCGCAAGGCGTCGGCAATATCGTGGCGGGCGCCATCGGCGGGCTGCCCATCACGTCGGTCATCGTGCGCAGCTCGGCGAACGTGCACGCAGGCGCGCAAAGCCGGCTCTCTGCGATCGTGCACGGCGTGCTGTTGCTGGTTAGCGTCTTCGCGCTCACCGACGTGATCAACCTGATTCCGCTTGCCAGTCTTGCGGCCATCCTCATTCACACCGGCATCAAGCTTGCCAAACCCTCGTTGTTCATCGCGCTCGCGAAACAGGGCGCGGCGCCGTTCGCGCCATTCATCGTCACCATCGCCGGCGTGCTCGCGACCGATCTGCTCACCGGCATCGTGCTCGGCGTGCTGTGCAGCGCGGGGCTCGCGCTGTGGGCGAATCTGCATCGGCCGATCGCGCTCGCGCGCCACGACGACCATTTCCTGGTGTCGTTTCGCAAGGATGTGTCGTTTCTCGGCAAGGTGCCGCTCAAGCAGATGCTCGCCCATATTCCGGACCGCGCGACGGTGATCGTCGACACCACGCGCGCCGACTTCATCGATCACGACGTGCGCGAATTGCTGGACCGTTTCGTTGCGGATGCGCCGCTTCGCTCGATCGCGGTGGAAGTGCGCCATGCCGCAGGCGTCCTTCCGCCCGCAACGCGTTCAGGCGCCTAAGAGCGTCAACGCTACCGAAGTATCGCGGGGAACTTCGCAACACTGTCTCTCGCTCGTCCGTCAGCCATAGCTGGCGCGGAGCAAACGTGGAGGTGATTTGAACGCGGCCGCAAATGGGCAGAGGGACTGCAAGCCACTCGGGAAATTCGCACAGAACGCGTGGTTTAGATAATTCTTATTATCACAACATGTCGATCTATTAACTAAACATCAAGACGCAACAATCGCCCTCACGCTTAACGCCGCCAGTACACTCGGCGATCAACATCTCTGCGCATCGCTCGAAGTGTGCGCAAGGCCTGGGCACTCAACCCTGCCCAGGCCGTCCACACCTCAGTGCATATCGCCAACGGTAACGCGTGCAGACAACGCATTCGTATCACGCGAGGACGACGCTGCGCGGATCTCGTAGCTTCCGCCATGCACTTGCCACTTGTGCGTCGTGACGTTCCATGTCGCGAGGCGGCGCGCCGGGATGACGACATTCACCTGCTGCGACTGTCCAGGCCGCAAGGCGACCTTCGCCCAGCCGACCAGGCGTTGCGGCGGCTCGCCCAGACCCGGCGGCAGCGTCGCGTACACCTGAGCAACTTCGGCCCCGGCACGCGAGCCTGTGTTGGCGACGGTGAAACTGGCGATCACGTTGCCTCCCTGATCGGTACGCGTCCTGAGGCCCGAGTACGAGTACGTCGTATAGGAAAGACCGAAGCCGAACGGGAACAAGGGATCGATGTTCTTCGCGTCGTACCAGCGGTATCCCATCAGGAGTCCTTCGCTATAGACAACGTTGAGATTGTTGGGGTCGATGGTCGGTTGCGGCAGATCGGCTTCCTGTCGGGGGAACGTGATCGGCAGCTTGGCGGACGGATTCGCATCGCCGAACAGAATGTCCGCAATCGCCTGGCCGCCTTGCACACCCGGATACCACGCTTCCACTACGCCGTGAACGCTGCTGAGCCACGGCATCGTGACGGGACTCCCGTTCTCCAGCACGACGATGATCCGCTTGGCCTTCGCGGCCACCGCGTTGATCAGCGCATTCTGGTCGTAGAGCTGATTGCTCGGGTCCGCCTTGTTGTCCGGCAAGGACAAGTTCGCCAGGTCCGTGCCCTCGCTCTCCCACTGCGTGGCGAAGACGATCGCCACATCGGCGGTAGCGGCTGCGCTAGCCGCCGCCGAAGCGTTCGTGCCGTCAACGTACGTCACCGTGGCTTGCGGCGCCTTGGCCTTGATCGCGTTGTACGGCGAAGACTTGTACCACGTCGCGCAACTCGAAAGCAGTGGGTTGCCGGACTGGCATCCCGACACCGCATTGCCGTCCGCCGCGGGCACGCCTCCCGACCCGCCTCCGGACAGCACGCCAACATCGGCATGTCCTCCAATCACGACGATCGAATGCAGGCCGCTAGCCGCGAGCGGAAGAACCGGCTGATTGCTGCCAGATGCCGCGCCGTTCTTTAGCAGAACGATCGACTCGTGCGCCACAGCCAGGGCGTCACGGTTGCCTGCCGTCTGGTCGACTGAGCCGCCGGGAGTGGGCGGGTTGTCCATAACGCCAAGGGCGATCATGGTGCGAAGCTTGCGAAAGACCATGTCGTTCAGACGCGAAACCGGCACGCTGCCGGCCTGGACCGCGGCCTTGAGCGCGCTGCTGAAATAGGACTGAATGCCGAAGCCCGCGCCTGCCGCCCCGAGATCGCCCGGCTGCTCCTCGTCGAGACCCGCCATCGCAGACGCGACGGTGCTATGGTTAGCCGTCCAGTCCGACTGGACTTTGCCCTTGAATCCCCACTCGTTCTTCAGGATGGTTGTGAGGAGTTCCGGATTCTGGCAGGCGTACACGCCGTTGACCAGGTTGTACGAGCACATCACATTGCCAGGATGCCCCTCGCGCACGGCAATCTCGAATGCGAGCAACTCCGTTTCCCGCATTGTCCTTTCATCGACCACCGAATTGCTCGTCATCCGGTTCGTTTCCTGGTCGTTCATCGCATAGTGCTTCACCGTTGCGATCACGTTCTGCGACTGCGTTCCCATGGTACGCGCGGCGCTCATCGTGCCGGTCAGGACGGGATCTTCGCCCATGTACTCGAACGTGCGGCCATCGCGCGGTTCACGTGCGAGATTCACGCCGCCGCCCAGTCCTTCCGCGTAGCCGAGCACGCGAAGCTCACGTGCAATACGCGCCCCGTAAGCACCCGCGAGGGCGACGTTCCAGCTCGAGGCGAGCCCAATCGGTGCAGGAAAAGCCGTGGCATGGGCGTTCTGCACATTCACGCCGCCAGCCGAATCCGCTGTAGCCAACGGGGGAATGCCCAGACGGCTGACACCGGGGATGTAACCGGCGCCCTGCACCCACGAAGGAAACGGGCCACCGAGACCGACTGTGGGGATGCCCGTTCCGTGCACCAGCTGGATCTTTTCGTCGAGCGTCAGTTGCGATACCAGCACTGCCGCGCGCCTGTCGGCCTGGTCGCCCTTCTCTTGCCAGTCGACGGCTGGCTGTGACGCAGCCGAAGCATGGGAAAAGAACTGCGACACAATCGAAAATGGGCTGTCGCCCCATGTGTTGCTGGTGGCGGCTTGATCCGCGTACGCCACGGAGCCGGCACACAATGCGCCGGCGACCGCAACCGCTATTTGTTTCGCATTCCTCACGGTGTCTCTCCTGTTTTGCCGATTGCTTGAGCGATGACCCGCAGGATTGCGGGGCCGTAATCGGACTACATTTTTCTTCTTCTTTTATGTTGAATTACCCTACGTAGCGAGATGACGATATCACCCGGAGAAACGTTTGCGCTTATCGTGCCGTCGCAGAACTTAACCCTACGTCTCGCCATCAGGGTTTGCCTTAACACCGCGTTCTCTGCCATTGCGCCGTTACCTTGCGAGCAGATTACGGTTTCGGTGCACGGGCTCGGGCATATGCGCATCGGATCATGCCGATTCGATATTCGAACGCATCAGGCCGTTTGAGGTTTGAAGCAAGGATGCTAAAGTCACCTGCTACAAGCGGTTAGCCGAGGCGACGTTTCCCCGTTCCATGGTGTCTCCCATGACGATCGATCAAAAGACCGTTTCAAACGTCCTTGCCCAACTTTCGCTCAAGTCCGCTGTTGAACACGGCATGTCGCCGCACGATTTCACGCGCCTCACCGGCATCACCGAGGCCGAACTCGCGCATCCGGACGGACGCATACCCGCTCACAAGCACATTGCCATGCTCAATCTGCTCGAACCTGGCTACCAGGCTTCGGAGCGGCTGGAAATTTTCTCGAGTTATTCATTTCGCGCGCCCATTAGCACGTTATTGGCGATCGTGACGAATAGCCCGACGTTGACGAAGGCCTTTGACCAGTTCCTGCGCTACCGGGTTTTGATCGGCAATGTCGACACCGTGAAGGCCAGGCGCGCTGGGCAGACCTTCGAATTCGAATACGTTCTGGACGGTGCGGGCAGGAGTTCTTCGAGCGCTTTCTATAACTTTCTGCTGCTCATTCGCCTGGCCGATCAGTACAACGACAATGAACCGTATCCCACCCAGATCGAGCTGACCGGAGAATCGTTTGCGCCCGTCTCCCAGCTATCGCACCTGTGCGGCGCGACGGTGAAATTCAGGCAAAACCGCAATCGAATGGTGATGAAAACGGGGGCGCCGGACACGCCGTATTGCAAGTACAACGAGATCACCGAAAACATTCTCTGCGGGCAGGCCGATGCCGACATCAGCCGCTTTCTTCTCGGCCATTCCTTCTCTTCGAGGATCGAAGAATTCGTGACGAAGCTGATTCGCGAGGCGCATGCCGGCCTGCCGTTTTCGAATCCCATGGAGGAAGTCTGCGGTCGCCTTGGCATTTCACGCTCGACCCTGCACCGGCGCTTGCAAAGTGAAGGGACGAACTTCCAGGCAATCCTGTCCCATGCGCGGCTCGAGGAGGCGAGGCGCTTGCTGCCTCTCGCCGATTATTCGGTTGCCGCGGTGAGCGATCTCCTCGGCTTCTCTTCTCCTTCCGCGTTCTCGCGTTTCTTTCTTGAGAATAGCGGCAAGTCCCCTTCGCGCTACAAGCTCGAAAATTGCAGGTTCTAGTGAGCTTTCCGGACAGACTGTGCTTGCGCTGTCCGCCCTCGAACCGCTAACCGGAGGGCGGGATCGATGCGCGGTCTACGATCGCACTCTCCGGGACAATCATAAAAAAATGCCACGCGTTTATCTGGAGCCTACGAGGCAATGAGTACTTTCCCCTTCGCTCCCCTTTCCGGCGAAAAAGCGGGCTACGACGCGCTCATTGGCGAGGCGCCGGCGTTTCGCCAGCTGATCAGGATGATCGATCGCGTCGCGCCCACCGATCACACGTTGCTCATCATCGGGCCAACCGGGTCGGGCAAGGAACTCGTTGCGCGCCGCGTGCACACGCGCAGCCTGCGCCGCGATCAACCGTTCGTCGACGTCAACTGCGGTGCGATTCCCGAACATCTTGTCGAAGCGGAACTGTTCGGCCACGTCAAAGGCGCGTTCACTGGCGCCGGCGAGACCCGTCCGGGGCTCCTGCAGCAGGTTGGCAAAGGCACGCTGCTGCTCGACGAAATCGGCGAGCTGCCGCTCGCGCTGCAGCCCAAGCTCCTGCGCGCACTCGAAACGCGGACGTTCCGGCCGGTCGGCGCCTCGTCGAGCCTGCGCTTCGAGGGGCGCGTCGTCGCCTCGACACATCGCGATCTACGCGAACTGGCGCACCAAGGGCTGTTTCGCGAGGACCTGTTCTACCGGCTCGCGGTTTTCGTGCTGGCCGTGCCCGGACTCGAGCAGCGCGCGGAGGACATTCCCGCGCTCGCCGCCCATTTCGCCTCGCAGCAGGAGCGTCGCATCGAGTTCGAGCCGGCTGCACTGCGGCGGCTCGGCCGGCATGCGTGGCCGGGGCACATCCGGCAATTGCGCAACCTGATCAGCCAGTTGAGCGTGCTCGCCGAAAGGCCGCTGATCGATGAGGACACGCTCGAGCCATTTCTCCTGAGCGAAACGGCCGGATCGGTTTCGCGCGCCACGCTCGCGGACATGCTGCTGCAACTCGAGGGACGCGACAAGCTCGCTGCCGCCGAGGATCTCCTCATCGATCGCGCGCTGGAACGCACCGCCGGAAACAAGAGCGCCGCCGCCAGCTTGCTCGGCGTCGGGCGCAAAACAGTCGAGCGCCGTCTGAAGTCGCGCGAGGAACACCATCGCGAAGCGCACAAGAGTCTCGAACACGCGAGCGCGCTGATCGATGCGTCGCGCTTCGCCGATGCCATTCCGCATTTGCGGCGTTGCCTCGACGCGCTGCAAACAAGCCGTGACGAAGCCAGCGCGCGGCGCACCCAGTTCGACGCCTACCGGCTGCTCGGCATGAGCCTGCGCAGCGTGCACGGCTGGCTGTACGCAGAGGCCACGGCCTGTTATGCGGCGGCGCTCGAAATCGGGGAAGGGATTTGCGAGCCCGGCGAAATCGCGGCGATCCAGTTCGGCATCTGGACCACCCAGTTGACGACGCTCCAGCTCAAGCAGGCGCGCGGCACCGCACAGGAGATGCTGCTGCGCGCGCAGAACAGCGGGGACCGCGTGTCGCTCGACGAGGCGCACGTCGCCATGGCCAACACCCTGTACTGGCTCGGCGACAGCGAAGAAGCACTGGCCTGCCTCGCGCGCGGCAATCTGCTCGGCGTGACGAGAGACGATGTGCGCACGGGCTCGCAGGGAATCGATCTGGCGAGTCTCGCGTTGACGTTCGAAGGCCTGGCCGCCTACCAGATCGGCGAGTTCGCGCAAGCCCGGCGTGCAATGGAAATGCTGATCCTGCGCGCCAGCGAGCCGGGACCGCACGCCCTGGCGCACGCCGTCAATCTGCAGGGCGCCGCGTGGCTCGCCAGCCTTTTCGACGATTCGGCGCGGCGCGGGCCGCTCGCAAGCGAACTCGAATCGGTGTCGATCGCCAACGGCTTCGCTTTCTATCGCGGCATGGGCCAGATATTCCGCGGCGTCCATCTCAGCGCGCAAGGCCTGAACGCGGAAGCCGAAGCCATCATGCTCGAAGGTTACGACAACCACGTGGTCTGCAACGGCGGCGCGCTGTTCTATTCCTTCAAGATGTGGGAGCACGGCGAACTGCTGCTGCGATCCGGCCGCGCGGAACAATGCGAAGCGATGCTGGCCGCCGCGGTCGACGAAACCCTCGCCCGCCAGGAGCGCGCCCACCTAGGCGAACTGCTGGTGACCCGCGCGCGTGCGCAATGGGCGCTCGGCGACCTGATCTCTGCCGAGCAGGGATTGCGAACCGCCCTTTCAACGGCGCTCGCGTTCGGTTCGGTGCCCGCCCGCGTGGATGCCGCGCGTTATCTCGCGGACCTCTTGCGCTCCACGGGGCGCCGCGCCGAAGCGATCGATACGCTTGCTCGCGCGTTGCGGGACCAATCGGCCGAATCGACCAGCCGCATTGCGGGCGCAATGGCGTTGCTCGCCGAACTGCGCCACGAAGCTTCTCCCGGAGCGGGCGGCCAGGGGGCCGCCTTAGGCCGCTAAGGCCGCCAAGGCCGTTATCAGCCACGCCAGCAAGCCTTGCCGGGAATTGGACGAAATCGTCCACTCCCGGCCTTATCTCCGGACGAAAACGTCCTGCGCCGCCCTCTCACACGCTGCCATAGCCCACCACCACGGGGCCGCGCGGCGCTGGCACGATCGCTGCTTACTCTCCGATATTCGAGGCCGGAAAGAAAAGCAACACGCGCACCGAAATCACGACGGGGTCGCGATGCAAATCGCAAAACGCAAATAGCCATTCGCGCGCGTGGCAGACAATATTCGAAGGCAAGGCAAAATAATGATAATTGCAATTGAACAAGAAACATTCGAGCGGCCGAAGCGCGCCAATCAGGGCACGTTGCGTGCAATGACACGCCAGGACGCTAAAACCGGCGCTCGGGGCGAAAGCGCCTATACGGCGAAGAATCTCGATGGCGCCATCACGCACCTCGAAATCGCCATTGCCGTCGATGACAACATCGACGTGTTCGGTCCGCGCTATTGGCTCGATCGCGTACAGCGCGTTGCGGCCACCCCGGAAATCATGCCTGCCCAGGCCCGACGACTTCGGCATTTGCTGGACCGACTCACGAACGCATGAGGGCCCGCCGCGACGAAGGCGTCAGTGCGCAGGGCCAAAGAAAGCCTGCGCACCTTCCGATGGCGACAATCCGGCCGCGAAATAACCTTCGAGTCGCTCGGCCTTGGCGTCGTCGAGCAAAAACGGCGGACGCACGAGCCCTTGCGCCACGGCGTGGTCGTACCACCGGCTCATCCAGTCGCGTAGCTTCGTCTCGTAGTGGGACGGCACCTCGTCCGGCGCGATCTCTTCCATGTGCAATCTCCGCTCGCGGCCGACCTGCCGCTAAATTCCTGTTACTACGCGAGCCGCACCCATCGAAGGACGCAGGATGTCGGGGGGAAACACTTGCCATCCACGGTCGGGATGGCGGAAGAAAAACAAGGCGCGCGGTCCGTCCGCTGTCTGCGCCTCGATGAACACACTCGCTATCCGCCCGGACGGAGCGCGATGCACCGTCACGACCCGCACTGTCTGCCTGCTGGTGGGGTTCAGCCACTTCACGACTGCTGCCCCTAACGACTGCCGCACCGCCATCGCCGCCCCCCACGCTTCACGTGAAAGCATCGTAGGCAGCCGTAAAAACGGCCGCCATCGGGACGGGTAGATAGTTCCCTCGGGAATGGCTGCTTCGCGTGTCAGGATTTCCTTCACCCCGCGCGCGGCCGCCCTTCACTCGCCCACCAGGCCATGCCGGATCGCATAACGGATCACCTCGGCGTTATTGCCCAGCCCGAGCTTTTGCATCAGCCGCATCTTGTGCGTGCTGATCGTCTTGGCGCTGAGCGCGCACGCATCGGCGATATCGTTGATGCTCTTGCCCGACGCGAGCATCTGCAGCACCTGGAACTCGCGGTCCGAGAGCACCTCGTGCGGCGGGACATCGCCCGAATGCTTCTCGAACACCATGGCGTCGACGAGCTTCGGGTCGATGAAGCGGCCGCCGTCCGCGAGCTTGCGAATCGCGGCCAGCAGCACCTCCGGATCGCTGTCCTTCGTCACATAGCCCGTGGCGCCGGCCCGCAGCGCGCGCGACGCGACCTGCGCCTCGTTGTGGATGCTGAGCACCAGCACCGGCAACGCGGGCTCCTCGGCGCGCACGCGGCGGATGAGATCGACGCCGCTGATACCCGGCATCGTCATGTCCAGCAGCAACAGGTCGACTTCGCAGGTCCTCAGCTTTTCGATCACCTCCGAACCTTGGCCCGCCTCCGCCGTCACGACCATGTCGGCCGTCGTCGCGAGGATCTGCTTGAGTCCGCCACGCACGATGGCATGGTCATCGGCGATGAGTATCCTGATCATGGGTGTCTTCTAGCGGAACATGGATCGAAATCGTGGTGCCGGACGCAATGCCGATGGTGGGATCTTTG
This sequence comes from Paraburkholderia sp. JHI869, assembly GCF_038900775.1. Classification (NCBI taxonomy): domain Bacteria; kingdom Pseudomonadati; phylum Pseudomonadota; class Betaproteobacteria; order Burkholderiales; family Burkholderiaceae; genus Paraburkholderia; species Paraburkholderia sp. JHI869. The sequence continues at coordinate 264,925 of NZ_JAYMSC010000009.1, read as the reverse complement.
CAAGGCTGACTGTCGATTCTCAACGTACCACCAATCAGCCTTGCTCGCTCGGTCATGCCAAGCAGACCGTATGCGTACTTTGCGTGCGCGCCAGCCACGTCGAATCCGCGGCCGTCGTCGCGAACACGCAGGTCGAGCGAGCGCGGCCCGGTGGTGAGCACGACCTCGACGCTCTGCGCCGCCGCGTGGCGCGCGACGTTCGTCAACGCAGCCTCCACGATGCGAAAGAGCGCCGTGGCCTGCATGTCGGACAACGCGGGCTCGCCGTTTGCAATGTGCAGTTCGCACGGAATGGCGTTGTGCCGGCTCCATTGACCGGTCAGCCACTCGAGCGCCGAAACGAGGCCGAAGTTGAGCGCGGCGGGCCGCAGATGGCTCGCCACGTTGCGCACCATCCAGATCGTGCCTTCGACCAGTTCGCGCATGTCGTCGGCTCGCCCGATCGCCTCGGGGTCGTCGGTAAGCCGCATCCTCAGCAGCGAGACATCCATTTTCAGCGCAGTCAGCAACTGGCCCAGTTCGTCCTGGATCTCCAGCGCGCTGCGCTTGCGCTCGTCTTCCCTGATCCCTTCCAGGTAAGCCGACAAGGCGCGCTGCTGCTCGCGCGAGCGCACGAGTTCATCCTCCACGCGCTTGCGGCCGGAGATATCATGCAGGCCCACGTAAATGGCGGGCGCGCCGTCATAGTTCGACAACCGCGCGGTCGCCATGGCCCAGAACTGCGTCCCGTCCGGCCGGCGCAGTTTCACCTCGGCGTCGCCGAAGCTGCCTTGCGCAGCGAGACAACGCACCAGTCGCTCGCGCTCCATCGGATCGACGTAAAAGTCGACAATATCGACGTCCATGCACGCCGCTTCATCGAGCCGAAACAGTTCGCGAAACCGCGCGTTGGAATAAAGAAGACGGCCGTCGGGCATCGAGGTGATGCCCATTGCCACCGGACCCGACTCGACGATCGCGCGAAAGCGCGTTTCGCACGCGTTCAGGCTGCCCTGTTGCGTGGCTAGCCGCCGGTACGCCGATCGCAACGCGACGTGCGTCCGCACTCTGACCATCAACTCCGCCAGTTGCACGGGCTTGCGCACATGGTCGGCCGCGCCGGCCCTGAAACCATCGGCCAGGTGCCGATGATTGCCTGCGGGCATCATGAGCACCACCGGAATATCGCGCGTGCGCTCGTCTGACTTCAGGCTACGACAGGTGGCGAACGCACCCACGCTGGCGGCCTCCGCGTCCAGCAGAATCAGTTCCGGCTGAGAGAGGCACGCGCGCTCCAGCACTTCGCGGCTGTTGTTCGCGGCGAGCACCTGAAAGCCTTCCCATACGAGGTGGTCGGCGATCAACCGGGTCTCGTTCGGCGTGCCGCCTGCGACCAGAATCGTGCAGGGGATCGTTGCCGCGGCCTGCGAGTCAATCATCATGCCCATGGTTGCTCCGGCCCTGGTTCCTTTGTTTTGTCCTTGTTGCCAAAGCCATGGCCCTTCGGCCACCCGTTATCACGTATGCGGGTAATACGGATTCGCGCGCCCCCGTTAGCCCTGCGTGCGCTGCATGGCGAACGACTGCCTCGCGGGCGTGTACGCACGGTCGATCAGTTCATCGAGACTGCGCGCGAGTTCGCCGAGCGCCGATAGCGCGTACAGATCGAGTTTGTCGGCGTGGTTGCGGCGCAAGTCTTTCATGCTTTCCTGCAAACGCCGTATCGTGCCCGCGCGGCCGTCCGATAGCGGCCAGCAGTGCATCAAATAAGCGAGCGGCGTGACGTTGCGGGATTCGCACCACGTATCGAACAGCCGCATGCAGATCGTATTCACGTGCTGAACGCGCGCCAGACCTTCGCCCCACTCGGAAATCATCGCGCGTCGCCTCTGAAGCGTCGAAGTTTTGCTGACGTCATGATGATCCCGCCAAAGTTCGCGTGCAGTCGTCTTCGACTGCAAACGGTAAAGGGGAATCCTGAATTTCGTGTCAGGAAATCCTGAATTCCGGGCTTCGATCGGCAATCGCACCCTTGAATTCCAGCTTGAATGACTCTCCTCGCCCGAAGTAACGCCGATTGTCGGCGAGATTACGTCGCGTTATGCTGCGCGCGACTGCCCCTTCGGTTCCACACAATGCCCCGCGTGGCATACGCTGATTTCGTATGAACAGAAGACAGATGATCGCGCATTGCGTCGGCATAGGCGCGAGCCTCGTGACGATGCGGGCGACCATGGCGTTGCCGCTCAGCCGCCCGCCAGCGAGCGTCGTGTTTCTGAATCCGGGCGAAAGCGTCGAACACGATACGGGCCAACACTGGCAACTCGTTTCGCGCTTCATGGCCACGACAGCGAGACGTTTCGGCATGCGGCTCGAGGTGCTCTATGCGGAACGCGATCATCTGCTGATGCTGCGCCAGGCCGAATCTGTGGCCGTGCGCGCGGAGCCGCCCGACTACGTGGTGATCGTCAATGAAAAGATGGCCGCGCCCCAGATGCTGCAAACGCTGGCGCGCTCGCCTGCCAAGGTGCTGCTGATCCACAACGATCTGACCGAGGCCGAGCGGACGCAAACGGGCAACGAGCGCGGCCGGATCGCGAACTGGATCGGCACCGTCACCGCCGATGCCGGGCGCGGAAGCTTTCGTCTCATGGACTACCTGAGCCGTTTGAACGGCAGTGGGCCCGCACGCGTGATCGGCATTACCGGCGACCCCGCCACGCCGGTTTCGGCGGAGCGCGCCGCCGGGGTGCAGGCCGCGCTGGCGCGCCGGCCGCAGGACCGTATCGATCAGCTCGTGTATGGCGACTGGAGCTTTTCCGACGGCCGCGACAAGGCACGCGTGCTGCTCTCGCGGTATCCCGATGCGAATATCCTTTGGGCTGCCAACGATTCGATGACGCTTGGCGCATTGAGCGCAGTGCAGGAACGGCATCTGTCCACCATCGTTGGCGGTCTCGGTGCGCTGCCCGAAGCAGTGGCTTCGGTCATTCGCGGCGAACTGGCTGCGATCGTGGCCGGCGACCAGTTCATCGGCGCCTGCGCGATGGTCCTCCTTCACGACTACCACTATGGCGCGGACTTTGCGCAAGTCGGCGGACCGCGCCAGCGGCTCGACTACCTGAAAGTGCTCGACGGCAGCGACGCCGGGCGTTACGCCGAGGTTGCATTTGAAGGCCGCACGTCCCCCGACTTCAGCGGCTTCTCGCGCATTCAAAGCCGGCGCGCAGGCGCTTATTCCTTCAATCTCGACGCCCTGCTCAATTCCGCTTCGAAGGCCGCGTGATGTTGCAAACCCCGTTGCATTTCCTTTCGCGCGCCCGCTTCCCACGCAGCCTGCATGCGCAGCTCATGCTCTCGCTGCTGGTGCTCTGTACGCTGGTGGCGGGCACGTCGGCATTCTTTCTGCTGGAGCATGCGCGCGAACGCCGGATCACGGAACTCGACGACCGGGCGAACCGCATTGCCGATCTGCTGAGCCAGTCGCTTGCGCAGCCGCTCTGGAATGTCGATCGCGAGGCGATTGCGCGGCAACTGAATGTGCTGAAGCCGAATCCGGAGGTGGTGAGCTTCACCGTGACCGCGACCAATTATGGCGTGCTCGCCGACGCGAGCAATGCGCCCATGCCCGACCCGCAGGCGCGCGTGGTTCGCGTGCGGCCGATAGAATTCACGCCACCCGGCAATGCACCCCCCGAAAAGATCGGCGAGGTCCGCGTGGTATTGACGAGAGCCGCTGCCGACCGGGGCTTCGAGGCCGCGCGCGCAGCGGTGCTGGGGACACTGGCGCTGGTGCTCGCCGTGGTGTACGTCACGACCTTTCTGCTCATCAAACATCTGGTGCGCGAACCCATACGACGCCTGGAGGAAATGGTCGACCGCATCGCATCCGGCGATCTGGACAGCCGGTGCGCCATCGAATCCAGTGTCGAACTCGGCCGCCTCGCCGCGCGCGTCAACGTGATGGCGGAGCGGCTGAGCGACTCGACGGCGTCGCTCAGGGAGAGCGAGCGCAAATACCGCAGCATCATCGAAAATTCACTCGAAGGATTCTTCGTACTCGATCGCAACGGCAGACTCTGCGACGCCAACCCCGCGATGGCCCAACTGCTCGGCTATCGCGACGTTCAAAGCATGATGTCGGTGCTTCGCGATAGCGCGCGCGCAGTTCAGGCTCCGCCACCGCCATTCTCCAGCGGGCATACGGCGCAATTGTTCGCGATGCTGCAACTGGCGGGCAAGATCGCAGGCCTGGAAATCGAGCTGACTCGTACCGACGGCAGCGCGGTATGGTGCCAGCTCAACGCCCGCGGCATACGCTACGACGGCGCAGGCGCCCAATGCCTCGAAGGACAGTTGACCGATATCTCCGGCCGCAAGCAAGCGATGGAGATACTCACACGCCATCGCGATCAACTCGAGGAGGAAGTCCGCGAACGTACACGAACCGAGCAGTTGCTTCGGCATTCGCGCGAACAGTTGCGGCAGCTTTCGTCGCACCAGGAATCGATCCGGGAAGAAGAGCGGCGGCAGATCGCGATGACGATCCACGACGAACTGGGCCAACTGCTCACCGCAATCAAGATCAACGTTTCCCTGCTCAGGCTCGCGCTGAACCAGGGCGCCGAGTGGCAACAAAAGGTCGGCGACATCGGAAGTCTGGCCGAACGCACCATCGACATCGTGCGCAACGTCGCGAGTCATCTGCGGCCGGCGGCGCTGAATTTCGGCCTCCTTTCCGCGCTCGAATGGCTCGTTCAGGACTTCACGCGGCACAACGCGACGGTTTGCACGTTCCGGCTCGAAGGCCGTGAGCCTTCATTGAGCGACGATCGCGCGACGGCTGTTTTCCGCATCGTACAAGAGGCGCTCACCAACATCAGCCGGCACGCGCAGGCCTCGCATGCTGAAGTCGTCCTGCGTTGCATCCACAACCATTTCGAACTCGAAGTCCATGACGATGGAAGCGGGTTCGATGTGGCGAAAGCGATTCGTGGCAATTCGTATGGACTGCAGGGCATGCAGGAGCGCGCGCGCATGATCGGCGCGCAGTTTCATATCGAAAGCCGGGGCGGCCCGGGATCGACGGTTCGCATCGTGTTCAGCGAATCGCCCGAATGCGTCAACCGGGCGCTGCCCGCCGACAACGCGCTCAGGTAGTCATTCCTCATCCGCCTGGCGCTTTTCGAGCGCGCGCAGCATTTCGTTGGTCTTGTCGAGAAAGGCGGCGTGATAGGCGCCAGGCAGCGTGACGTCGTCCATGACCGACATGACGTCTTCCAGCACTTGCCTGAGCGACCCATGAATCTCGCCGCATTGCGCGGGCGTGAGTTTCGGCAACGCCAACTCGATGAACTTCTGCATGACCAGCGACCTTGCCGCGAGATGCGAAATCCTGGTGGTCGTTTCCGCTACTTGTGACTTGAGCACGCTCAGCAGGTCTTTACTGTCCGTCATGATCGCGCGTGTTCCGGGTGCATGGCATGGGTACGCATTCGCGTCGTTCGTTCGTTTGCATCATGACTGGCATAACGGCACGAGTACGGCGCGGCTACATACGATTAAGCCGTAAATTGGCGCGCGGGTTTGCTGAATTTTGGGTCAGGAAATCCTGATTTGCCTGGCCGGCCTCATGTCCCGGCGCCCTAATCCGGCTGCGCGAGCCGCCACGCAAGATTGGCGCGCGCGGCTGCCTCGCAATGTGAGTGAAAGAAGTCGGTCAGGTAGATGCGTGGCCGTGCGAGCATGCCTTGCAGCATCTTTCGCTCCTGCATGGCGTACGCATGGTCGTCGAGGTCCGGGCGTTCGGCTCTCAGGCGTATGCCGTTGTCGCGAAACTGGCGGCGCGGTGCGCCGAGCGATGCCAGATCGATGTCGCAAGCGAAGCGCGCATCGAGGTCGTCGGGAATGTGGGTGTGCCGGGTCGCGAGAATCGCTTCGCATATGCGCTCGCATGTGGCGATGCGATCGTCTGCGCAACGCCGCAGCCAGTCCGCACTGCGCTGTTCGTTATCTCTCGCGCCGGGCACATAGATCACGTCGTGGCACCACAACGCCAGTTCCACGAGATCGCCATGCGCAATCGCCCCGCGCGCCAGGTCGAAATCGCGCAGGCAGCGGCGCACGTGGCGCAACGTGTGATAGTGCCGCCCCGGTTCCGCATAGTGACGCGCGAGATCGGCATAGACAGCCTCGCCGCGCGCGCCCCCGTTGCGCGACCATAACTCGACGAAGCGCCCCTGCGTGCGATTCACCGCTCTCTCCTTTGCGCCCTGCGCGATGCTCAGAGAAATTCCTCGCGAATATCGATGCTCGAGCGCTCACCGATATCCGCATAATGCTGCGTGAGCCAGGCATCGGCTTCCTTGCGGCCGTTGTCGCGCAGTTCGCACAGGAATTCCCAATCCGCGTTGTACTTGCTCGACACGCTGAGCGCGCACATGGCGGCGTCGGATCGGATCGAATGGATCAGCATTTCCTTCATCTCGTCGCGAGCGAGCTTGCCTTGCTGGATCAGTTCGGTGACGAAGGCAATGGCGCGCATTTCACGCATGAGCGACGAGTTGAAGCTGATCTCGCTGACGCGGTTCAGAATGTCCGCCGCCGTGACCGGGACGCCTGGGCGCACGAGCGGGTTGATGTGGACGATCACCACATCGCGCGACTTGCAGTGATAGATCAGCGGATAAATGGCCGGGTTGCCCATATAGCCGCCGTCCCAGTAGTGCTCGCCTGCAATCGTGACGGCATGGAACAGCGTGGGCACGCAGGCGGAGGCGAGCACGGCGTCCGCGCAGACGTCCTCGCCCGTGAATATCCGTATTTTTCCCGTCTCCACGTTGGTCGCGCACAGGTACAGCAGAATTGGGCATGCCTTGCGCAACGCGGCAAAGTCGACCTGACTTTCGAGCACCTGGCGCAGCGGGTTCACGTTGCCCGGATTGAACTGGTAAGGCGAGAACACGCGCAGCATGATGTCGGCGACCGCATAGAGCGGCGAATGATCGAGCCCGAAGCTGTGCGAGCCCTTGAGCCACGGCACCCAGCGCAGGGGGTTGTGGCGCTCGGCCGAGTCGGCCACCGCCAGCCAGAAGTCGTGCAACGCCTGGCGCGCACCGCCCACGCCGCCGTTCATCAGCCCGTACGCGAGCACTGCGCCGTTCATCGCGCCGGCGCTGGTCGCGCTCACGCCTTCGATCGCGAGCCTCTCGTCTTCGAGCAGGCGGTCGAGCACACCCCATGTGAACGCGCCGTGCATCCCGCCCCCCTGCAACGCCAGCGCGATCTGCCTGGGCGCCGCGGGATCGTGATCGGTTTTCTGGCTTCTTGTTCGCTTCGTCGTCATGAGTCGCCTCCTCGGGCGGTACGCTCATTCACGCACGTTGTCGATCGCTCACGCATCTTCCATGCGCCTTTTTTACGCGCCGTTTTCACGCTTCACTCGATGCGAGTGCGTCCAGCAATGTCCTGGCCTCTTGCAGGTCCGCGGTGTCGAAACCCTCCGTGAACGTGTCGAAGACTTCGGATAGCACTTGCCTCGCCTCGTCTGCCCGACCTGCACGCTGCAACAGCCTCGCCAGACTCGACGCCGCGCGCAACGCCAGCGACCTGGCGCCCTGCGCGCGAGCCACCGCAATCGCTTTAAGAAAACACGCTTGCGCCTCCTCGCTCGACGCGCCCAGCAGCATGACGCCCTTGAGCCGATGCAATTCGGCCTCGTAGAAGCGCTCGCCGATTGCGTCCACGATCGCCATGGCTTGTTCCAGCGTGAGCAGGGCGCCTTCCACGTCGCCGGCGCGCCACTGGCAGTCGGCGAGCATGGCCAGAAAGTATGAGCGATGTTCCGCGCCGCCAGCGGACTGTTCGACGTGCAAGCCTTCGCGCAACTGGGCGATCCCGTCCTGCAGACTTCCCGGTTCGGTGCGCGCCCAGCCCGACAAAATGATTCCCCAGGCGAGCCAGTACGGCAAACCGTGTTCGTTCGAGACGGCGACGGTCGCTTCGGCGCGTTCCCGAACCAGCGGCACCTCGCGCCGCCACTGATGCAGTTCGGCCGCGTAAGCCAGCGAGAAGGCGAGCGTCGGCCCGTAGCCGAGCTTGTGCGCGAGTTCAAGCGCTTCCCTGCTGCGCTCGCGCGCCTGATCGGGATAGCCCTGAAGCCAACGGATCAAGCTCAGGAAGTTGAGCGCCCGGCTGCCGGGATCCACACCGTGAGCGAACACATGGGCCTGGTGCCGCTCGGGATCATAGAGCGCGAGCGCCTGTGCCTCGTGCGCGGCGGCCTCGTCCAGTTCGCCCTGCAGGAAGAGGCACGCACCGAGTGCGCCGTGGGCCTCCAGGAGCCAGTCCAGATCCTTCGCATCCTGCGCCATGCGCAGCATGCGCTCACCCAGTTCGCGCGCAACCGCGTACTGCGCGCGCGTCATGTTGTGGATTCTCAGCCCGAGCAGCGCCGCAAATAGCTGCGACGTCTCGCCGAGCTGCTCGCCCAATTGCCGCGCGCGCGTGTAGGTCGCCGCGACTTCGGGCGCGCCATAGCCGCGCACGTTCATCAAGGCCGGACCGAGCGTCAGCAGCAAGGTCAGCTCGCGCGACGCGCGCGCGGGCGTATCGGGCAATCGCTCGAGCAGACCCAGGGCGGCGCCGAGGTGATGCATCGCGTCAGGATCGGCGCCATGCCGCAGCGCCTGCTGCCCGGCGCGGTGCAGGTATTCCACCGCCTTGGGAATATTGCCGCTCAGGCTGTAGTGATGCGCCAGCTCACTGCAGTAATCCGCGATACGTGTGGGGAACAAGGCCTCGATCGCCTTCGCGGTGCGCTCGTGCAAGGCGCTGCGCCGCTCCGTGAGCAGCGAATAGCCCGCCACTTCCTGCGTCAGCGCGTGCTTGAACGAGTACTCGACCTCCGGGTAGGCGGGCCGCTCGTAGATAAACTCCGCGGCGCCAAGGTGCGCGAGCAACTCGCGCAGATCGTCGTCGGTGCGCGCGAGCTGGCCGCCGCAAATGCGCTGGATCAGGCTGAACGGGAACTCCTTGCCGATGACCGCGAGCGATTGCAGCAACTCCTTCTGCGCGAGCGGGAGCCGGTCGATACGCGCGGCGAGCACGCCCTGCACCGTGGTCGGAATGTGCAGCGCGGCCGGTGTCCGCTCGAGCCGGTAGCGGCCCGGCTCGCCGACGAGCGAGCGCTCCTCCGCGAGCGTCTGCACCACTTCCTCCATGAAGAAGGGATTGCCCTCCGTCTTTTCGAGGACGCGCTGCTTGAGCGGCAACAGCGAGGCATCGTCGCCGAGCAGAACCGTCAGGAGTCCCTGGGCCTCTGCCGGACCGAGCGCTTCGAGCCGCAGCTGGCTGCATTCCCATACAGGCCGATACTCCGGCCGGAAGTTCACGAGCAGCAGGATACGGGTTTCAGGCACGCGCTCGACGAGATAGACGAGGAACGCCTCGGTCTCGCGGTCCAGCCATTGCAGGTCTTCGAACAGCAGCTCGATTGGCTGGCTTTGGCTCTCGCGCGTCAGAAGTTGCGTGATCGCGTCGAAGGTCCGCTCGCGGCGAACCTTCGGGTCCATGTCCGCCAGCGCTGGAACGGAGTCGCCGGTGCCGAGCAGATAGAGCAGGTACGGCACGAGGTCCTCGAAACTGCGTTCGAGCGTCAACACCTTGCCGACGACTTTTTCACGGCAACGCCGCTCATCGTCTCGCGCGGTGATCTGAAAATAGCTCTTCAAGAGCTCGATCAGCGGCAAATTGGCAAACGCCTTGCCGTGCGAGACCGAAAACGTTTCCAGCACCAGGCACCCTCGCCGGGAACGCTCCTTGAATTCGTGAAAGAGCCGCGACTTCCCGACACCGGCTTCGCCGACCACGCCGACGACCTGTCCGCGCCCCGCCCGCACTATTTCCAGCGCCTCGTGCAGGTGGGCCATTTCCGTCTCGCGCCCGACGAAGCGCGCGAGGCCGCGATGTGCAGCCAGTTGCAATCGCGTACGCAGCGCACCGGGGCCCAGCACCTCGTACACCTGGAGCGGGTCGGGCAGGCCCTTGACCTGAGCGGCTCCCAACGCCTTGAAATCGAAGTAGCCTTCGGCCAGCTTGTGAGTCGATTCGCTCACCAGGATCGACGTGGGCGTGGCGATGCCCTCCATGCGCGACGCAATATGGATCGTGTGGCCAACCGGGTCGTAATCGGTGTGCAGGTCGTCGGTGCGGATCGAGCGCACGACGACCTCGCCGGTGTGCACGCCCACGCGAATCTGCAGGGGAATGCCTTTCTCCAGGCGGATGCGGTCGCCGTGCCAGCGCATGGCCTGCTGCATGCGCAGCGCCGCGAACAGCGCGCGTTGCGGATGGTCTTCGTGGGCGATCGGCGCGCCAAACAGCGCGAGGATGCCGTCACCCAGCGACTTGGCGACGTAGCCCTCGTAATAGTGGACGGCTTCCATCATCAGCGCGACGACGGGTTCGATCAGGTGATGCGCCTCTTCCGGGTCGAGTCCGTGAATCAGGGCCGTGGAGCCGGCCATGTCCGCGAAGAGCGCGGTGACGGTCTTGCGCTCGCCCGCGGTCTCGCCTCTTGCCTCCATGGCGACGTGCTCGGCGCGGATGCGCTCGGCGAGGTGATGCGGCGTGTAATGAATTGGCGCGGGCGCAGGCTCCGGCGCGGATCGCGCAGGCTCCGGGACCTCGTCGAGTTGCGCCCCGCACTCGTTGCAGAATCGGGCGGCTGCCGCAGCCTCATGCCCGCAGCGGGGACACGCGCGCGTCAGCAGGGTCCCGCATGCTTCGCAGAATCTGGCCTTGCTGAGATTCTCGAATCCGCAGTTTGTGCAGCGCATACAACCTCGTCGCGGCCAGGGGCCAACATGGGCTCATTATGCGCCGCATGCCCAGCGGGAACAGCCCCGATATTCACCTGGCATGGCGTTAGAAAATCGATGCAAACGTATACTCCCTAGCAGTATTCGCCTATACTGCCCCACAGTATCCTCAATCGACGCTGTCATGCCTCATTCCCCCGAAGAAAAGAAGCGCGTGCTCACGCGAGTTCGCAAGGTTCGCGGCCAGCTGGACGCGCTCGAGCGCGCGCTGGAGGAAGGCGCAGACTGCGCGCCGGTGCTTCAGCAACTGGCGGCGATTCGCGGCGCGATCAACGGCGTGATGGCCGGTGTGCTCGAAAGCCACCTGCGCGAAGAATTCACCCACCTTGCAGGATCGTCGGAATCCCCGGGATCGATCGATGATGTCGTGACCCTCGTTCGAACCTATTTACGCTAGCTCGCCGCGGGATTTCCCGCCCCGATCTGGCTGAACCCCTTTTTAACAGGACTACTATGAAATCGCGTGCTGCAGTTGCGTTTGCGCCGGGCAAGCCCCTCGAGATCGTCGAGATCGACGTCGAACCGCCCCGCAAGGGCGAGGTCCTGGTGAAGATCACGCATACCGGCGTTTGCCACACCGACGCCTTCACGCTTTCGGGTGACGACCCCGAAGGCCTCTTCCCCGTCGTGCTCGGCCACGAGGGCGCGGGGATCGTCGTGGAAGTGGGCGAAGGCGTGACGAGCGTGAAGCCCGGCGATCATGTCATCCCGCTCTACACCGCCGAATGCGGCGAGTGCCTGTTCTGCAAGAGCGGCAAGACCAATCTGTGCGTGTCCGTGCGCGCCACCCAGGGCAAGGGCGTGATGCCCGACGGCACGAGCCGCTTCAGCTACAACGGCCAGCCGCTCTACCACTACATGGGCTGCTCCACGTTCAGCGAGTACACCGTGGTGGCCGAAGTCTCGCTCGCCAAGATCAATCCGCAAGCCAATCCCGAGCAGGTGTGCCTGCTGGGCTGCGGCGTGACCACGGGCCTCGGCGCCGTGAAGAACACGGCCAAGGTGCAGGAAGGCGATAGCGTCGCCGTATTTGGCCTCGGCGGCATCGGTCTCGCCGTGATCCAGGGCGCGAAGCTCGCCAAAGCGGGCCGCATCATCGCTGTCGACACCAATCCGGGCAAGTTCGACCTGGCGCGCGCCTTTGGCGCCACCGACTGTGTGAATCCAAAGGATCATGAAAAGCCCATTCAGCAGGTGATCGTCGACATGACGGGCTGGGGCGTGGACCACAGCTTCGAATGTATCGGCAACGTCAACGTGATGCGCGCGGCGCTCGAATGCGCGCACCGCGGCTGGGGCCAGTCGGTCGTCATCGGCGTGGCCGGCGCGGGTCAGGAAATCTCCACGCGCCCGTTCCAGCTCGTGACCGGCCGCCGCTGGTTGGGCACAGCCTTCGGCGGCGTGAAGGGCCGCTCGCAGTTGCCGGGCATGGTCGAAGACGCGATGGAGGGCAAGATCCAGCTCGCGCCGTTCGTCACCCACACGATGCCGCTCACGGGCATCAACGAAGCCTTCGACCTGATGCATGAAGGCAAATCGATCCGGAGCGTCGTTCACTACTGACACTGAACTGACACAGAAGGAAGGAGAGAGACCATGGCCTCAGCCATTCACCCCACGGTTGACCGCGGCATCCAGAAAGGCGCGGAGAACTTCGCAGGCGGCACGCTGCGCTGCCAGTGCGCGCAAGACCCCGTCGAAGTGCGCATCGATTCGCAGGTCTTGTTCAACCACGCCTGCGGATGTACGCAGTGCTGGAAGCCCACAGGCGCGCTGTTTTCTGTGGTGGGTGTCGTGCCACGCGACAAGGTGACGGTCACGGCGCACGGTGAAAAGCTGAAGGTCGTGGACGACAAGGCCACGATCCTGCGCCACGCCTGCACGGCCTGCGGCACGCACCTTTATGGCCGCATCGAGAAGAAGGACCACGCGTTCTACGGCCTCGATTTCATTCACACGGAGCTTTCGAAGGATGCGGGCTGGGACGGCCCAGGCTTTGCGGCCTTCGTCTCCTCGATCATCGAAAGCGGCACGCCGCCTTCGGCCATGGCAGACGTGCGCCAGACGCTGCGCGACAAAGGCCTCGAGCCGTACGACTGCCTGAGCCCGGTGCTCATGGACCTTCTCTCCACCCAGGCCGCCAAGGCCAAAGGCACTTACCGGGAGGCCTGAAACGCTTATGGAGCGCATTGAAAAACACGTCAGTCACGGCGGCAGCCAGGAGGTGTGGAAGCACGCCTCCTCCACCGTTGGCGGCGAAATGAAGTTTGGCATCTACCTGCCCGAGGCTGCGTTGCGCGGGCAGAAATGTCCCGTGCTGTACTGGCTTTCGGGCCTGACCTGCACCGAGCAGAACTTCATCACCAAGGCGGGCGTGCAACGCTACGCGGCGGAACACGGGATCATCGTCGTTGCGCCGGACACCAGTCCGCGCGGCAGCGATGTGGCCGATTCGCCCGACTACGATCTCGGCCAGGGCGCGGGCTTCTACGTGAACGCCACGCGTGAGCCGTGGGCGAAGCATTTCCGTATGTACGACTACGTGGTTTCCGAGTTGCCGGCCGTCGTCGAGGCCGGTTTTGCGGCGAGCGAGGCGCGCTCGATCAGCGGGCATTCGATGGGCGGGCACGGCGCGCTGGTCGTTGCGCTGCGCAATCCGGGCCGTTATCGCAGCGTTTCCGCGTTCTCACCAATCGTCGCGCCGAGCCAGGTGCCGTGGGGCGAGAAGGCGCTCACGGCCTATCTCGGCGATGACCGCGAAACGTGGAAGCAGTATGACGCGGTAGCGCTGGTCGCTAATGCTGGCAAAAGCGCGAGCGAAAAGTTGCCGCTACTCGTGGACCAGGGCGGCGGCGACGACTTCCTGAACACGCAACTACGGCCGGAACTGCTGCAGGCGGCCTGCGAAAAAGCAGGGCAACCGCTGGAGCTCAAAATTCGCGAAGGCTACGACCACAGCTACTACTTCATCGCCAGCTTTATCGGCGAACACATGGCCTTTCACGCGAAAGCGTTGGCTTGACGTCGCGTACGGTGCCCGGCTGCTTGTTTTAGCGGCCGGGCCCGTTGTTCATACTCGAGGTGCCGACGCCTCGCTCAACAATTTGCCCTTGGTCTCCGGCGCCAATACGAGAGAAACGATTCCGCCGACGAGGCTGATGGCTGCGGCAATCAAAAGCGCTGCGCCAATTCCAAGCGAAGCGATAGCCACCGGCAACAGGAAGGTCCCCATCGCGGCGCCCACGCGGGAAACGGCGGTCGCGAAGCCAACAGCCACGCCACGGATTTCGGTCGGAAACACTTCACCGGGATACACGCCCGTCAGCGCCGTGGAAACGGCGTTGAACAACGAGAATGTGAAGAACGAGACGAGGATGATCGCGGACGAAACGTGCGCGAACACCGCGACACACGTCAGCGCAATCGTGGAAATAAAGAACGGCGGAATTGCCAGCTTGCGGCGCCCCACCCGCTCGATAAACGCCACGGCGACGATCGTCCCCAGTACGGCGAATGCGTTCAGCACCAGACCGCCGGTCAATCCCTCCTTGAGCCCGAGCTTCTCGAGTACGATTGGCGCGAATGCACCAATCGCAAAGTACGGCGTCACATTGCAGACCCAAAACACGGAAACGAAGACCGTCGTTTTGAGGTAGCCCGGCGAAAAGAGGCTGCGAAAACCGAGCTTTTCCTTCGACGCGGGCGTTTGCAGATCGCGCTGTTCTTCGTACCCCATGTATTGCGCAGCGAGCGCGTTGGCCTCGGTCACGCGTCCCTTGCTCATGAGCCAGCGCGGCGACTCGGGCGTACCCAGCCGCAGGAGAAAGACGATGGCGGACGGCACCGTACTCAGGCCGAGGATGACGTGCCAGCCCGCCGTAGCGGAGACGGTCAGGCCCCAGCCAACCGCATAGGAAACGAGGTAGCCGACATACCAGACCACTTCGATCATGGCGAGCAGCTTGCCGCGCATGCGCGCCGGTGCGAATTCGGCGAGCAACGGCCAGCCGATCGAATAGTCGGCGCCGATCGCCACGCCCATCAACACGCGGACAACGAAGAGTTGCCACGCCTCGGTCACGAAGAACTGCGCAGCGGAGCCCACGAGAAACACGGCGAGGTCCACGGTGAACATCGGCCGGCGGCCCACCTTGTCGGCCAGCCATCCGCCCAGCGGGCCGCCGATGAAGATTCCGATGAGCGCAGACGCCCCAATCAAACCCTGCCACGTCAGCGAGAGCTGCAGGTCCTGCGTGATGGCCGGCATGACGATGCCGATGCAGCCCAGAATCAAGCCATCGATAAACATGCCGCCGGAAATCACGCCGGTGAGCTTCACGATGAACCGGCGTTGTTTGCTGGACAGCGCGGCCGCGGAAACGTCGGGCGTAGCAGCGGTCTGCGAGAAAGCCTTTGACATGGTGATGTCCTGAATGGGCGCCGCCTGGGGTGCGCCATCCACACCGGCGCGCCCTTTGAGCGCGTATCTCGACTATAGAGTGTTATGCCCGAAGCGCGCGCGGTCTTGAACCGCGCACGCCGGTCAAGTATGCGCGCCGCCGCGCTTCATGAACAATTGCGGATAGCCCGGGAATTCGGGCCATCCGCACCTGACTGCGCCACCTTTCGGCGCTTCAGATTCCGTGCGCCTTTAAACGCGACGCGTACCAGCCAACGAACTGGTCGACATAGGTTTCCGTGAACGGCGAATACGGCCCGGGAATGTAGCCGGGGTCTTGCGCGCCCCGGTGATTGATCGCGACGAGACTGGCGTCCTGCGCGTTGGTGGCGACCCAGACTTCGGTCAGCTTGTTGACGTCGTAATCCACGCCTTCGACGGCATCGGCGTGGACGAGCCACTTCGTGCGCACCAGCGTCTTTTCCGGGGAGAGCGGAATGATGTACGAGATCATGGCGTGGTCGCTCATCACGTGGGTCCATGAGTTGTGGGTCCACATGTGCGTATCGCCCAGGTCGCGCCGTGACGAAACGCCCAGCAGTTTCCGGCACGCCACCTTCGTGTCCATGGTCTGCGATTCGCCGCACCCGGCAATGACGAGGCGTTGCGTGCGGAACTGCGTGGCCACGTCGCCATCCAGTTCCTCCACCGGCGAGCACAGCAAGCCGTCTTTCTCCCAACCCGCCTGGCTGGCGGCATTGCGCTCGTGGTAGTCGTCGAGCGCGCGCAGTGATTCCTCAGTCATTTCGTCGGTGCTGAAACCGAAGTCCTCCGGCAGAAAGGAGACCGTCAGCTCCGGGTGCCCCGCTTCGCAGTGATAGCACTCGCGGTTGTTTTCCATGACGAGTTTCCAGTTGCCGTTTTCGATGATTTCGGCTTCGTGTGCGATCTTCGTGTTGCGCAAATCGTACGGGGCAAAACGCGGCGTCATGGTCGCTTCAAGCCTCGCGATATCGGCGGGCGGTTCGTCAGCGAGACAGATGAACACGTGAGTCGCGACCACTCTGACATGCACCGGCAGCAAGTTGCGGCACGTCGCGTCGAAATGCTTACCCATGTGCTTCGTATGGCACAGGCTTCCGTCGAGGTCATACGTCCACTGATGGTAGGGACAAACGAGCTTGCCGACCGTCGACTTCCCTGCGTCCTTCAAGCGCGCGCCACGGTGACGGCATACGTTGCGGAAGGCGCGAATGTCTTCGTCGTCGTCCCGCACGAGAATGACCGATGCCTTGCCGATATCGACGACGGAAACGTCGCCCGGCTCTGGAATGTCAGCCGTCACGCCGACCAGAATCCAATGCTTCTGGAAGAAAACATCAACGTCGGTTTCAAATACATCCTGCCGGATGAAAACCTCGCCGGGCAATCCGCACCCTTGCTCACGGCTGCGGATCAGCTCGCCAAGGGTCTTCAACTGAACTTCAGACATTGCCTCTCTCCAACGTTGATGGGGATTGCGGGATTTCGAATGTTTCCGCTTGAATGGCAGTATTGAAGTGCCAAAAAACAGCGTCAATGCGCTTTATTTTCGCGCACGCATAACTTCAGATTATGGATTGTGTTTCTCTGTTTTCGGATCTCACGTCATCCTTACTACCTGCGCACGACGACGTGCCTCCCGCAGCGCTTCTCAGCAACTCCATGAGCGTTTGAATGGTCGGCGTGACAGTTCGCCCGTGAGGGACGACCAGGTAATAGGCGTCGCGCAGCGGCAGCGAAGCGTTCGTGAGGCGGACAAGCTCGCCGGATGCCAGATGCTCGTGGAGCAGCCTTCCCCAACCAAGCGCGACGCCCTGCCCCAACCGTGCTGCCTGAATGGCATCCGTGTAAAGACAGGTGCGCACGCCATAATTGAGTCTGGCTGGCTGCGCGCCAATCGCCCTGAACCATTCCGCCCAGGTTAGCCAGCCCTCCGACGTTGGGTCGTCAGCAATGAGCGGCATGTTCGCCAACTCATCGATCGATTCCGGCACGCCGTACTCGTCTTTCCACGCAGGCGAACACACTGGAAAAACGTACTCATCGAACAACAGATACGAGGTCCCATCGCTCCATTTTCCGTTGCCCCAGCGCACCTCGGCATCGACTTCGTTGTGACGAAGGTCGCCTGTGAACATCGTCGTGGTGAGGCGAAGACGCAGTTTCGGTTGCAGGCGTCTCAGTCGCGCAAGACTGGGCATCAAACGGAAATGCGAGAACGCAGCGGTCGTTGCGAGCACAAGTTCCTCGTTGCCCTCGACGCCGGTCGAGAGGCGGTCGAACATGCCCGCGATCTTCCCCATCGCTTCCGAGACGACTGCGTACAACGCCTCGCCCTCGCTGGTGGGCAAAGTCGTGCGGTGCAGCCTGTCCAGCAAGCGCACGCCGAGCAACTCCTCGAGCAGCCTGATCTGCCGGCTCACGGCGGCCTGCGTCACACCGAGCTCCGAGGCCGCATGCGTGAAACTTCTCAGGCGCGCGACCGCTTCGAATTCGACAAGCGCCGTGAGCGAAGGAATGAGCCGCCGATAGCCCTTCGCACGCTCCACCGTAGTTTTCATCGTGAGATCCTGTCGCTCGCGAACGGCTTTACAGCGATGCCTTGATTTTCTCGGCCGCGGCCGGCGTGACCCACTTTGTCCAGACATCCTGCTTCTCTTTGAGGAAGCGTTTCGCGCCGTCCTCGCCGGTGGCCTGGTTGTCGGTCATCCACACCATGATTGCCTGAAGATCGGCGGTCTTGAAGGTGCGCGTGTCGAGATACTTCATGACTTCCGGGCTCGCGTGGTCGGCGAACGGCTTCGCCACCAACGTGTACAACTGCCCAACCGGCCATGCCGTCGGCTTCGGGTCAGGGCAGCTTGCTACTGTCGTGCACCGCTTCCATTCGGCCTCGTCGACAGGAACGCCGGCTTCGAGCTTCACCATCTTGTACTTGCCAAGAAGTGAGGTCGGCGACCAGTACACGCCCAACCACCCCTGCTTGCGTTCGTAAGCCTTGGCAATCGACCCATCCAGTCCGGCAGCAGAGCCCGTGTCGATGACCCGGAACCCGTCGCTGGCGGCGTTGTACGCCTTGAACAGTTGCGCGGTGTTGACCGTCATGCCCCAACCCTGCGGGCCGTTATAGATCGCGCCTTTGCCGGGATTCTCCGGATCCGGGAAAAGCTCCGGGTGTTTCAGAGCATCGGGAATCGTTTTGATTTCGGGGTGCGCATCTGCAACATACTTGGGTATGTACCACCCATAGACCGCGCCTTCCTGAATGGTCTTCGCCCCCTTGACGATCTTCTTTTCGTCGAGCCCTCGCTGCACGATTGCGGGCAGCAAGGCGATGGCGCCTTCCGAAACGATGTCGGGCTTACCCTTGTCGACCATGGAAGTGATCGTCGGAACCGTGTCTCCTATGACCATATTCACTTGACAGTCGTAGCCCTCCTGCAGGATCACCTTGTCCACTGCGGATTCGAGTTCGGCGCTTTGCCAGTTCATGCTGGCGATCGTTACGCCTGCGCAACCAGCGGCATTCGCTTGCGAGATGCCGCAGAACATGCCGACTGCCACAAGCGTTACTGGAAAGTTCAGTTTCATTGCAGTTCCCTAAAGAGTTGCCGGACTTTATCCGGTACGCGTCGGCATGAGCGCCGTCCATCTTCCAATTTATATCGGATATCTAACTATTTCTTACGGTGACTAACATCCACGCGTGCAACCACGATGCCTTAGAGGTAAACCGGGAAACGCTTCGTCAGCTCGGCGACCTGCGCACGCGCGCGCTCGATCGTGGCCGCGTCTTCCGGATTGTCGAGCACGTCGGCAATCAGGTTGCCCACCTGCTCGGCTTCCTTCACGCCAAAGCCGCGCGTCGTCATCGCCGGCGAACCGAGGCGAATACCGCTCGTCACGAACGGCTTTTCCGGATCGTTCGGAATCGCGTTCTTGTTCACCGTGATGTGCGCGGCGCCCAGCACGGCCTCAGCCGCCTTGCCGGTGATGTTCTTGGCTCGCAGGTCCACCAGCATCACATGGCTTTCCGTGCGGCCCGAGACGATGCGCAGACCGCGCTTGACCAGCGTTTCGGCCAGCACGCGCGCGTTTTCGACCACGTGCTGCTGGTAGGTCTTGAACTCCGGCGAAAGCGCTTCCTTGAACGCCACGGCCTTGCCCGCGATCACGTGCATGAGCGGACCGCCCTGGATGCCCGGGAAGATGGCCGAGTTGATCTGCTTCTCGAACTCCGCCTTCATCAGGATCGCGCCGCCGCGCGGGCCGCGCAGGCTCTTGTGCGTGGTCGTGGTGACGAAGTCGGCGTGCGGCACCGGGTTCGGGTAGACGCCCGCGGCGATCAGGCCGGCGTAGTGCGCCATGTCGACCATGAAGTACGCACCGACGGCCTTCGCAACCTTGGCGATGCGCTCGAAGTCGATACGCAGCGCGAATGCCGACGCGCCCGCGATGATCAGCTTCGGTTTGGTTTCGTGCGCGCGCTTTTCGAGGGCTTCGTAATCGATGTCCTCGTTGGCGTCGAGGCCATAGCTCACGACGTTGAACCACTTGCCGCTCATGTTGAGCGCCATGCCGTGAGTGAGGTGACCGCCTTCGGCGAGGCTCATGCCCATGATCGTGTCGCCCGGCTTGAGCACGGCGAAGAACACGCCCTGGTTGGCCTGCGAACCGGAGTTCGGCTGAACGTTCGCGGCTTCGGCGCCGAACAGCTGCTTCACGCGGTCGATCGCGAGCTGCTCGACGATATCCACGTATTCGCAGCCGCCGTAATAGCGCTTACCAGGGTAGCCTTCGGCGTACTTGTTGGTGAGCTGCGAACCCTGCGCGGCCATGACCGCGGGCGAGGTGTAGTTTTCCGACGCGATGAGCTCGATGTGCTCTTCCTGGCGGCGGTTTTCCTGCTTGATTGCCTTGAGCAAGTCGGGGTCGACCGCTTCAAGCGTGTGTTCGACTCGGTTAAACATGGTTTTCCATTCCAGAGTTGACGTGTTGCTTATGCGCGGGAAACGGCTGCGGGCCGCTCCACGAACGCGCGTGCATTGGCCGGCACGTGACCCATGTCCGGCGCCTCGTCCGGCGTGGTCAGCGCGCACGCCAATTGACGGAGATTCACGGTGCCAAGCGCCTGATTTCCCGCTCCGACTACGGTCAATTGATCGAGGCGCGCGTCATGCGTCAGGATCGAAATCGCATCGTCAATCGTCGTGCCAACCGCTACCTGTTCGCCGACTACCGTGACGCCCGAGCGCAATGGCGACATGACCGCCTCGACGCACACCACGCGGCCGCGATTCACCTGCTTCACGAAGTTCGTCACATATTCGTCAGCCGGGCGCATGACGATGTCCTGCTTCGTGCCCTGCTGGACGATGTTCCCGTCGCGCAGAATGGCAATCTGATCGCCCAGCCGAAGCGCTTCGTCGAGATCGTGCGTAATGAAAACAATCGTCTTGCGGATTTCCTTCTGAAGGTCCAGCAGCACCGTTTGCATATCCATGCGGATGAGCGGGTCGAGCGCCGAGTAGGCTTCGTCCATCAGAAGCACGGGTGCGTCCATGGCCAGCGCGCGCGCCAGGCCCACGCGTTGCTGCATCCCGCCAGACAACTGGTTCGGATAGCGCTGCTCGAATCCTTTGAGGCCCACACGCTCGATCCATCGCATCGCCGTCTCGACGGACCCTTTTCGCGCGACGCCGCAGATTTCGAGGCCGTAGATGACGTTGTCGAGCACGTTGCGATGCGGGAGCAGCGCAAACTTCTGAAAGACCATGGCAGTTTGTCGCCGGCGAAACTCGCGCAAGTCCTTTTGCCTCATCTTGCACACGTCGACGCCGCCGATCAGCACCTCGCCGGCCGTGGGATCGATCAAGCGATTGATGTGCCGGATGAGTGTCGACTTGCCCGAACCAGAAAGCCCCATGATCACCTGAATGGATCCCGCGGGAATATCCAGATTGATATTGCGCAGGCCAAGCACGTGGCCGGTTTGTGTGAGCAGATCGGCCTTGCAGAGGCCGCTCTTCACCGCCTCGACGTACGACGCGCCTTTAGGCCCGAAGATTTTGTACAGATTGCGGATCTCGATACCGCCGGCGTTGATGTTATCCATGGACGACCTCCTGATGCTTTTGGAGCCGCTTTCCATATGCCTGGCTCACACGGTCGAAGATGACCGCGATGCCCACGATCGCGAGGCCGTTGAAGATGCCGAGCGTGAAATACTGGTTCGCAATGGCCTTGAGAACGGGCTGCCCGAGACCTTGAACGCCGATCATCGCGGCCACGACTACCATCGCCAGCGCCATCATGATGGTTTGATTGACGCCTGCCATGATGGTCGGTAGTGCGAGCGGCAACTGAACTTTCAGAAGCCGCTGCCAGCCCGAAGAGCCAAATGCGTCGGCAGCTTCAAGAATGTCCTTGTCGACGAGGCGAATGCCAAGATTGGTCAAGCGAATCATTGGCGGGATCGCGTAGATCACGACGGCGATCAGGCCGGGCACGCGCCCGATACCCAGCAGCATCACCACCGGAATCAGATAGACGAAGCTCGGCATGGTTTGCATCACGTCCAGCACCGGATCGACCAGCTTGCGGACGCGGTCCGATTTCGCCATCAGAATGCCGATGGGCAGCCCGATGACGATGGACAGCACCGTGCAGAC
Organism: Paraburkholderia sp. JHI869; assembly: GCF_038900775.1. Taxonomy (NCBI): domain Bacteria; kingdom Pseudomonadati; phylum Pseudomonadota; class Betaproteobacteria; order Burkholderiales; family Burkholderiaceae; genus Paraburkholderia; species Paraburkholderia sp. JHI869. The sequence goes on along the minus strand of NZ_JAYMSC010000009.1, from coordinate 242,954 downwards.
GAAGATCATCGATACGGTGCGCATCGTGTCTTCCCACATGTCGAGATAGCCGATCGCTGCGAGCGTGACGAGACACCCTGCAACGATTTTCCAGTTGCGGCTCGCGACCCACGCGACGGCGAGTACGAGCAGCATGATGACGGGCCACGGCGTGCGCGTCATGAAATGCTCTGCCGCGACCAGGAAACGTTGCAGCGGATCGAACGCTGCATCGATTGGGTCGCCGTACGCGGCTGTGAAGGCCCGAAAGCCATCGTCGATTGAACGCTTCACGTGCAGGAGTACGTCATCCTGCATATGTGGAAACTTGGTTATCCAGTCCATTTGCTCCTCCTTCTCTCCTGTGCCCTACTCCATGCCCGCGGACCATTCCTTGACGCTCAGATTCGCCGTGGCGCCAATCGTCAGGAACGGTTGCGGCGGAAGGGACTTCGGTGTCGCGAAGCCCCGGAAGACCTGCACGAGCCATGAATCCATGCCGAGCGCTGCCTCGGCAGCAGCGATACCCGAAGCAGTGGCTTTCGTGGCGCCAACGCCATTGCATGCAATCGCCGCGAAGATTCCGGGCTCGACTTCCCCAAATGCCGGAACCCCGTTCCACGTGAGCGCCATGGCGCCTGCCCATCGGTACTGCATTTGCAGCCCCTTGAGCATCGGAAAGCGCGCCTCGAACTTGCGATCGTGTATGCGGCCGGCGCGCGTGATCGCCCCGTCGCTCACTTGCATTCGCGGGTTGTACGTGTAGCGCGAGCGGATCAGAATGCGGTCGCCTTCGCTCTGTTCGCCACGCACTCGGCGTACCGTCGTTCCCATCGGGAAGGCAGGCGTTGCGCCCCATGAGCGCTGGCCGCCGAGCCGAGTGGGGTCGAAGGCCTCCGTCATCGAGGCGTACGTGTAGACGTGCAGCAGCACGCCGCGGAAAAGACCGAAACTCTGCGCGTGCCCGTTATTCGCGAGGATGATCTTCCCCGCACTCACGGCGCCGTTGGGTGTCTTGATGCGCCACGATGCACCTTGCCGGTCGAAAGACAATGCAGGGGTATGCTCGAAGAGCTTGACCGAGCCGCTAAAAGAATCGGCCAGGCCCCTAATATACGCGGCGGGCTGGATGATCACGGTGCCTGGCGTGAAAATCGCCGAGGTGAAGGAGCGTGTTCCGGTTACTGCACTGATCTCGTCTGAATCGAGCAAACGGTAATCTTCCTTCACGCTGTCCAGTTGCTTCGCGTAGGACGCGACATGCTTGTCGCCCTGCGGACCCATCGCGACGTTGTACTTGCCGCACGGATCGAATATGTCTTTGCCCCAGCCCTTTTCAACCGCCAGTTCGCGCGCAAGCGCAATCGCCATGCGATGAATCTTGATGTCGTGCCGCCGCTCGTCGCTATCTGTCCCACCGTAGTCTTCGGACGAGACTTCGTGAGGCAAGTCGATGATGAAGCCCGAGTTGCGCCCCGTGGCGCCCTCGGCAATTTCCCCGGCCTCCAGGATCACGACCTTCAGTGCGGGATCGAGTTGCGACAGACGCCTTGCCGCCGAAAGCCCAGCGAATCCGCCGCCGATAATGGCAATGTCGGCGTTTACCGTGCGGTTCAGCGAAGGACGAGGTGTCCTCGTGGGCAGCATAGCGACCCAGCCCGACTGGTCGAGTTGCTGCGGGAGTTTGCTCGCTACGAACATGATTTTTCGTCCAGTTCGTTAGTGCGCGAGCCGTTCGCGCTCGACCAGTTCGCCGATCGCCGAGCGCAGGACATCGCTCTTCGCAGCCGAAAGGCGCGACAAGGGGCGACGCGGATTCCCCGCGCCATAGCCCGTCATTGCCGACGCTGCATAAACGGACTGCACATAGTCGCCCTGCCAGATCAGCGACATGGCGGGTTCCAGCACGCGCCAGATCTCGCGAGCGTCGTCCCATCGACGTTCTTGCGCCGCGGCGACCAGTTCGACGCACGTCTTCGGTGCGAAATTCGCGCCGCCCCAGATCAGGCCGCTCACGCCGGCATACATCGCATAGGGCACGAGCGGGTCCGCGCCATTCATCACAGGCAGTCCGGTACGGACTAACGCCGCTTGTTTCGACAGATCGCCGCTGCTGTCTTTCACGGCGAGGAATTCGGGAATTTCGCACAGCCGGCGCAGGAGCGAGGGCGTGATTTCCACGCCAACGGCCTGCGGTACGTTGTAGCCGATAATGGGCAGGCCAGCACGCGCGACCGAAGCATAGAACTCGAAAACTCCATCATCGTCCGCCGGTCCTTCGAAGAACGGCGGCAGCACCATGACCGCTCCCGCACCGCAGTCCGCGGCATGACGGGTGCGCTCGACGACATCCTCGACGAGCAACGCCGACGTCTGGGCGATGATGTTTGCGCGGCCATTGATGACTTTCGCGCCGAATGCCACGAGTTCCTTCGACTCCTCCTGCGAGAGGTAGACGTGCATGCCCGTTCCCGAACTCAGGACGAAGCCTCGAACGCCCGCCGCCAGGTAGCGCTCGATCAGCTTTTCCAGCCTCGCGTAGTCCACTTTGCCATCGTCATTGAAAGGAGTGCTAATTGCCAGATTGATGCCAGTGAAGGAAAAATTGCTCATGTCTTTACTCGTCGTCCGTTTCGTTGTCGTTCAGGTCTAGCCAGATCGTTTTCAATTTGGTGTACTGATCATGGGCGGCGAGAGAATTGTCGCGTCCGCCGAAACCCGACTGCTTGAAGCCGCCAAAGGGTGTCGTGATGTCCCCTTCGCCAAACGAGTTCACCGTGACGGTGCCCGCCCGAATCGCCCGGGCCGCACGCATCGCGCGCTTGCCGTTGCCGGCGAAGACCGAAGCCGCAAGGCCATAGTCGGTGTCGTTTGCAATGTCGATGGCTTCCTGCAGGCTGTCCACCGTGATGACCGAGAGAATCGGACCGAAGATCTCTTCGCGGGCATGCTTTACGTCGTTGCTCTCGACATCGATGATAGTCGGGTGGACGTAGCGCCCTTCGCTCGTTTTCCCGCCATAGAGCACGTGCACGTCGCCGGTGAGATAGGACGCTACTTTCTCGTAATGCTGTTGCGAAACCAACGGCCCGATCCGATGCGCGGGATCGAGCGGATCGCCAACGCGCCATTCTTCGGCGAGCGTCGTGATCTTGTCGAGCAGCGTCGCCTTGATATCGCGATGAACGATGAGCCGCGAAATGGCCGAACAGTTTTCGCCCATGTTCCAGAACGCGCCATTCACGATATGGCCTGCCACCGCATCCAGATCCGTTGCGTCGGACATCACGATGCAGGGATTCTTGCCCCCCATTTCGAGCACGATTTCCTTGAGATTGCTTTCAGCCGAATAGGTGAGGAAGCGTCGCCCCGTTTCGGTCGAACCGGTGAACGACACCATGTCGATGTCGCGATGGCGGCCGATCGGCTCACCCACCGCAGGCCCACTGCCGGTAACGACGTTGAAAACGCCAGCAGGAATGCCTGCCTCGAGCGCGAGTTCGGCGATACGCAGGGTCGTGAGCGAGGTTTCCTCGGCGGGCTTCACGACGAGCGAACAGCCTGCCGCAAGCGCAGGGCCGATTTTCCACGCCAGCATGAGAAGCGGAAAATTCCACGGCAACACGAGACCGACCACGCCGACCGGCTCGCGCACGATCATGGCGATATGGCTATCCGAAGCCGGCGAAACCTGGTCGTAGATCTTGTCGATCGCTTCGGCATGCCAGCGCAGCACGTTGATCGTTTCGGGAATGTCGACCGTCTGGCAATCGAATATCGTCTTGCCGCTATCGAGGCTCTCCATTACGGCAAGCTCGAGTGCGTGCGCTTCGACGAGATCAGCGAGCTTGAGGATCGCCTGCTTTCTGGCGGCTGGATGCAACTTGCACCAGCGGCCATCGGCGAATGCAGCTCGCGCGCTGGCGGCGGCCATGTCGACGTCCTGCTGCGAGCACGCCGGAAGGTCGGCCAGACGCTCGCCCGTCGCCGGATTGAACGTCACGAAGGTTTCGCCTGATGCAGCCCCGCAGGCCTTGCCGTCTATGATCGCCTGGACCGGCAGTTTCATTTCACGAGCAATCTTTTGATACGTATTGCTGGACAGCAAGTCTGTCATGTCAGTCTCTCAGTGGCGCGAATATCCGTGAAACACCGAACCGCGTATCCGATTCGGTGCGCTAAAACTCGAAAGGTACGCTCACGCCCTCCGGCGCAACGTAGGCCGCCATGTTTCGCCGCGCCAGATTGACGTGTGCGAGCACGACTTCCCCGGCAGCCTCGACATCGCGGCGTTGAATGGCATCGATGATGTCTTCATGCTGCTGCACCGCGATCGCGAGTTCGGCTTCCATTTTCTCGTTGCTCGGCTGATAGAACGTCTTGCCGAGCCTTGCGTGGTCAATGAGCAAACGGCACAAGCTTGGCAGCAGGTACGCATTGCGGGCCATCTTGCCGATTGCGAGGTGGAACTGGTCGTTCTCGAGTACACGCTCATCGACCGTGGTGCCCTCCACCGCTGCACGAAAACGTTCCTGGATGCGTTTCAGAACGTCGATGTCCGCCTGCGTCGCCTGCGCGGCAGCGAGTTTGGTCGTCGCAACGTAAATCAACGGGGCGGCAAGAAAATAGCTGCGCAGAGAGTCGTAGTTCATGGAGGCCACGCGCGCTGCGCGATTCGCCTCGAGTTCGATATAGCCCTCGGCCGCCATTTGCCGCATCAACTCGCGAACGGGAGGACGCGAGAGCCCGAACTCTTCGGCCAGTGCCACTTCATCCAGCGTCGCTCCCGGTGCCAACTCCATGCTGAGAATGCGTTGCCGAAGGGTCTGCCCCAAGGCGGTCTTGCGATCCAGCGACGGAGTTTCCTCCCGGTCGATTTCAACGATGTTCGACTTCATGTGCTCTCCTGTTGAATCCATTGTGAGTCTACAAATTGTATAAAGCAAGACGACAATGTGTCGGCTCCGGGAAGTCACTAATACGACTGAAGATTTGCCGGCGCGAATTTTATGCGCGCCAGATCAAATACCGTAAGCAAGCCGGCACCGCATCCTACGCATAACCCAATGTAATGCGACCGGGAAAATAAAGCGCATTGACGCTGTATTCCCCGCACACCAATACTCGACGCACAGTGAAGGCAGTCCAACACCGCAGACGACAATCAGAAAGACGCCCACGCAGCCGCGCTACGCCGCGCCGCCTTCGCGATATCCGAAATGCACGTTGAGCAGTTCACACGCTGGCGAACAGCCCGTTGAAACCGCACGGCGTCCTAACCGATTTGATGCTATGAATTCGATGGAAAGCATGTTTTCCCCGGCGCCAGAAGTAGAGGATTCGTTTTCAAACGCGAGCACATGGGAACGTGGCGGCCACCTCTGGGCAAGTAGCGAGCAGCGCACGCTCACGTGCTGTCGTGTGGTTGACGAGACGCACGACGTCAAGAGCTTTGAATTCCGCGTGGGTGATGGACTTCCCGTTCGTTTTGAACCCGGTCAATTCATGACGGTGTCGGCAATCGTGCAGGGACAAGCGGTCGAGCGGTGTTACACGATCTCCTCGCCACCCACGCGTCCCTGGCTGGTGTCCATTACCGTCAAGCGCGTGCCAGGCGGCGTGATGTCGAACTGGCTTCACGAGCATATGAAGCCGGGCACCCTGTTGCGTGCCTATGGCCCTTCGGGCAGTTTCACGCCCACCGCGGCGCCAGCCGCGAAGTCGCTTTATTTGTCTGCAGGCTCGGGCGTGACGCCGTTGATGTCCATGACGCGCGCAAGCATCGACCTCGGTCTCAACCGCGACGTCGTATTCGTGCATAGCGCGCGAACGCCCGCGGACGTCATTTTCCGCAATGAGTTGCAGCGCCTCGTTGAGCTTGCTCCGCGTCTTCGTACTCATTTTGTCTGCGAAAGCGCTGGCGATGAAGGCTGGTCGGGGCCGACCGGCCGGCTCAGTCTGCAGCTTCTTTCCCAATGGGTGCCGGATTATGCCGAGCGCGAAGTCTTCACGTGTGGTCCTGCGGGCTACATGAACGCCATGTGCGAACTGCTTCGCGAGGGCGGGCACGACCCAGCGCGATACCACCAGGAAAGCTTCGATATCGGCGCGGGCGTCGCCGCTGAACCCGCGGCCCCGGATAACACTGCAACTCACGACACATTCACCGTGAAGCTCGCACGCTCATCGAAGGCATTCGCGATGAGCGCTTCCGAAACCGTGCTCTCGGCTGCGAGAAAGGCAGGCGTCGCCATTCCGTCGTCGTGCAGCCAGGGCGTATGCGGCACATGCAAGACCAAGGTGCTCGAAGGCACAGTCGACATGAAGCACAACGGCGGCATTCGCGAGCGAGAAGTTCAGAAAGGATTCCGTCTGCTCTGTTGCAGCCGGCCGACGTCGGACCTGGTGTTGGAGCTTTGATCAGCCGCACATATTCGACGCACACAACATAAAAGCCATTCCAGGAGAAAGAGGATGACGAGCGCCCCGCTTTTCGATGAGGCACGTAGCACGATCGAGCCGACCAGCAAAGACACAATCTTGCGGGATGTCCGGGCCTGGCGGCTCGCGCGCGTGCAGGAGCAATTGCGCAAACATAACGTGCCCGCCATCCTGCTGTACGACCCGGTGAACATTCGCTACGCGACCGACACGTCCAACATGCAGGTATGGGCCGGCCGCAATCCCGCGCGATACATCATGGTGTTCGCAGACGGCCGCGTCGTCGCCTGGGAGTTTCACAGCAGCGAGCATGTCTGGGACGGCCTGGACCTCGATGTGGAATTGCGCGGCGCACTGAGCTGGACATTCTTCAACGCGGGCCACGAAGCGGAGCGCCGCGCGCAGGAATGGGGTGCCGAGATCGTCGACGTATTGCGCAAGCACGCACCTGGCGAGACCGTGCTGGCCGTGGACCGGCTCGATCCCTTCGGCGCTGCCTGCCTGGCAAAGCACGGCATCTCGCTGCTCGACGGTCAGGCCTTGATGGAGACGGCACGGTTGATCAAGTCGTCCAGCGAACTCGTGTTGATCGGTGAATCGCTGCGCACGTGCGAGCTGGGCATCGAGCGCATGAAACGCGAGTTGCGCCCGGGCATGACCGAAAACGACCTGTGGGCGAATCTGCATTACGAGAATATCCGGCATGGCGGCGAGTGGATCGAGACCCGGCTTCTTGCCTCCGGCGACCGCACGAACCCCTGGATGCACGAGTGTTCTTCGCGCGTTCTGCAGAAAGGCGATCTTCTTGCCTTCGACACGGATATGGTGGGACCGAACGGCTACTGCTCGGACATCTCCCGCACGTGGCTCGTTGGAGACGGGCGCCCTTCGGACGAGCAGCGCAAGCTCTATGAGTATGCGTATGCACAGGTCCACTTCAATATGGACCTTCTGCGGCCAGGCATGACGTTTCACGAGTTCTCGGAAAAAGCGTGGAAGATTCCGGATCAGTTCGTCAAGAACCGGTACTGTTGCCTTGCCCACGGCATCGGCATGGTCGATGAATACCCTTCGATTGCCCACCAGGTCGATTGGGACAGCGCGGGCTACGACGGCCGCTTCGAAGTGGGCATGACGGTGTGCGTCGAAAGCTATATCGGCGCAGAAGGCGGTACGCAGGGCGTCAAGCTCGAACAGCAAGTCGTGCTCACCGAAAACGGCTGCGCTTCCTTGACCGGTTGCGCATTCGAGACCGACTGGTTGTGACTGGTGGCGCGCGGCGTTCAGAGCCGCGCTACATCAGGCAACGGCGCATCCGGCTCTGGCAAGCCCAGTAGCGCCTCATGGGCACTCGGCAGCCGCGTCGTGCGATATTCGTTGGGCGACTCGCCAAACTCCTTGCGGAACTCGCGGCCGAGATGTGAGGCATCGGAAAAACCGCACGACGAAGCGATATCCGCAACGGTGCGGTCCGAACTCGTCAGCAGCCACGACGCCATGCGTATGCGAATCTGCCTTGCGTACGCACCCGGAGATTTGCCCGTTTCCGTAGTGAAAAGACGTTCAAGCTGGCGAACCGAAACATCGAGCCGATGCGCCAGGTCCGGCAGACTCAGCGGCTGGCCGACGTGCTGCTCCATGAGCAGAATTGCGCGCCTGACCTTGGGATGCGTGGCGGGCTCGAGGCCCGGAGGATGCGGTTGCGGCGCGTTGCCCTTTTGCGCGTCGTCCACGAGCAGAATGCGCAGCGCTTTGCGCACGATCGTGGCCTCGACATGGCGCAACAGAATCGCCGCGGCAACGTCGATCGACGCACGGCCACCAGAACACGTAATGCGCCTTCTGTCGATCACAAAGAGCCGGTCGGCAACGAGGTCACGCTCATCGACCTGCGGAAAACGCTCGACGAAATCCCAGTAGTGGAACCAGCTCACACAAATTCGATATCCGTGCATCACGCCGGCCCGTGCGAGCGCGAACGCACCCGTGCAGAGTCCCACGAGCGTGGCCGGTGTTTCGGCCATGGCGCGAATGAAGGCGATTGTCGCGTCGCTGGCTGGCGGCCCGGAGTGCAGCAGTCCGCCTACGATCACGACATAGTCGAACGCCTCGGCCTCATCGAAAGTTGTCCACGGCGTGATCTGGATTCCGCAACTGGCGCGAACCGGAACGAGATTCTCTCCGACAATGGTCCACGAGCACCGCACCGGGCGGCTCATGTCGCCTTCGTCGCTCGCGAGCCTCAGCAGGTCGACGAAGCCTGAGAAGGCGGTCAACGTGAAGTTGGGCAATAGCACGATCCCGAAACGCAGCCGCCTCGCGGCCGTGCCTTCGCCGTCAATCGTGTGCTGAACCATGGGGACCGCCTTAGCCCGTGACCGCAACGCCGGCGTCGAGCCAGTCGTGCATCATTGCACCGGCTTCTTCGCTGAGCCAGTTTCGGAACTGCAGATACTCGGTGCGAGGCCGCGCATTCCGATGCGTAATCAAATAGTGATAGCGGTCTCTAAAGACGAGCGCATCTGGAACCGGCCGTATCAGGCGTCCTTGTTCGACCTGAAGATGCAGAAGATGATGCCAGCCAAGCAGCGTCCCTTCGCCGGCTTCCGCCTGCGCGACGAGCAGCCGATAGTCGTTGCTCTCCAGATGCCTGTTGTCAGTCAGTATGTCCGTGCCGTCGCCCTGCTGAAACCAGTTGCGCCACACGCGCCAATCCACGTGTTCGCAGACCTGGGCTCGCCCGAGCAACGAGAGATTCAACGTGGGTTGTGCAAGCAGGTCGAGCGGCTTGAGTTTCTTGCCGCGAAAATGGCTGTCGTAAAACGTCGGGCTGCAAACCGGATAAACGACATCATGAAACAGTGGCTCGACCTCGTATTCGGGCTCGCGAGGCGGATTCTTCGTGATGATGATGTCGGGCTCCATGAGTTCGTCCAACTCCATGAAGTGCTCGGTGACCATCACATGCAGCCGGATATCGGGAAAGCGCGCGCGAAACGCCGGCAGGCGCTGCGATAACCAGAGCGCCGAGAACGTATGCGAGACGCAAATGGTCAACGCCTGCCGGTCCGTGCGACGCACGGCCTCCGCCGCTTCGGCGATATTCATGATGGAGAGATACGACGCGTTGTACAGAATGCGTCCGGCATCGGTCAGCGCGATATGCCGCCCGGTGCGCTCGAACAGCGCGACATCGAGCGAGTCTTCAAGCTCCTTGATTTGTCTGCTGATTGCGGCCTGCGTCACGCATAGCACCTCCGCCGCCTGAGTGAAGCTCTCGTATCGCGCCGCTGTCACGAAGCATCGGAGCGCCCGGAGCGACGGCATCTGGGCGAGGAGTCTGTCTGCGAATAGCTGCTTCTTTAACATGGCTTGCGCTCTTTAAACGGGTGCCCGCATGACGTGATGAACCGCGCCACGAACCGTAAAGGGATTCGGATGAGAATAGTTTGCGAGTCCGTTTGCCCGGTGGCAAGTGAGGTGTTCCATAATAAGGGTCTTATTTATTTCCCCTGGTTTACTTTCCGCCGACAACCCGTTTCAAGACCCTGTCGAGCGCCACTTCATAGTGCGCATAGTTGCCGCGCTCCGTTAGCTCGGCGTGCAATTGCGCGTTGAGGCCGCCGGGCGTCATGCAGTGCTCGGCCAGCGACAAGAACGATTGCGTCGTACGCGTCGTCTCGTGGGCCAGGCCGACGCAATAGCCGGACAGGAACGCCCTTGCGTCCTCATACGGAATGCCTTGCCGAACGAGCCAGGCCGCCTGACTTTCCAGCACCGCATAGAAGCTCGCCATGGTCGCCGTAACGGCGGATATCGCGTTGAACTTCTGCTCGTCTTCGACTTCGACGGCCTCTCCCATAGCGCAGAACAGCGCTTTCGCGATCGCATCCGGCGGGCAGATTGCCGTGCTGCCCTTGCCATCTGCAACGGCGGGCAGCGGAATCGTCCGCACGACCTTCGCGGCGGGACGAACGAGGCTCGCTATCTTGTCGACCGACATTGCAGCGACGAAGCTGATCACGTGATGGCGCGAATCGAACTTCAACTCGCTGAGTACATCGGCGGCGATTTGCGGTATGACGGCGAGACACACGATGTCCGACGCATCGAGCACGTCCTGATTGTTCGCGCCTATGCGGATCCGTTCGTCGAGTACCGCCAGTTCGGCAGCCGTTTGTTCACCGCGCGGAGAAAGCGTGATCCGTTCAATTGGCATGCCCGAGCGCAGCAGCCCGGTCACGACGGCCTTCGTGATTGCACCCGTTCCTATGAATCCGATACGCATCTGCATTCAAGTTCCATTCAGGTGTGGCGCGAGCGCGCCACGCAATGCGAGCAGGGCCTAATGGCCCGCTCGCGCGCTTTACCGCCGCCGGTTCAAGCGAGTTTCAACCAGGTGGTCTTCAACTCGCAATACTGGTCGTGTGCATAGACAGACTTGTCGCGGCCGCCAAAGCCCGATTGCTTGAAGCCGCCGAATGGCGTCGAAAGGTCGCCTTCGCCGAAGCAGTTTACCGTGACCGTGCCCGCACGGATACGCGAAGCGACCTTGTGCGCGCTGTTCACGTTATCCGTCCACAACGATGCCGCCAGGCCGTAGCATGTGTCGTTCGCGATGCGGATGGCGTCCTCCACGTCCTCGTATTCGATAAAGCAGACGACCGGCCCAAACACTTCATCCCGTGCAATTGCCATATCCGGCGTGACCTGGTCGAAGATCGTAGGCTCGACGAACCAGCCTCCGGTTTCGGTCAGCGCGGCTCGTCCGCCGCAAATCAAACGCGCGCCTTCCTCCTTCGCCTTCTCGATGTGCGCAAGCACCTTCTCATAGTGCTTCTGTTCGATCAGCGCGCCGAGCTTTGCATCCGGGTCGAGCGGATCGCCCGTCCTCCAGCCCGCGAGCACAGCCTGCACTTTCTCGACCAGTTCCGCCCGCTTGCTGGAAGGCACGAGAATTCGCGAGCCGGCGCTGCAGTTCTCTCCCATGTTCCAGAATGCAGCGGCCACGGCCTGTTCGGCGACTGCATCGAGATTCGCGACATCGGGAAGAATCACCTGCGGATTCTTGCCGCCGCATTCGAGCACCACACGCTTGAGGTTGGTATCCGCGGAATAGTGCAGAAAGCGCTTGCCGGTAGCAGTCGAACCGGTGAACGCGACGAGATCGACATCGGGATGGCGACCTAGCGCCTGTCCCGCGCTGTCGCCAAATCCCGTGACGATGCTGAACACGCCCGCAGGCACGCCAGCTTCGAGGGCGAGATCGGCAATGCGCAGCGTCGAGAGCGACGTTTGCTCAGCAGGTTTCACGACCACGCTATTGCCAACCGACAAAGCCGGACCGATCTTCCAGGCCAGCATCAGCGCGGGAAAATTCCAGGGCAGCACCGCGCCAACCACGCCAATCGGTTCGCGCGTAATCATGCTGACGACGTCCGCGCCCGATGGTGACAGCGCATCGTAACGCTTGTCCGTTACTTCGGCATGCCAACGAATACACGCTGCCGATTCGGGAATATCCAGAGCGAGGCATTCGCTGATCGGCTTGCCCGCCTCCAGCGCTTCGAGAAGCGCCAGTTCGTCCGCATGCTCGTCGATCAACTGCGCAAGGCGGAGCAGGACCGCCTTGCGATGCGCCGGCGCGGCCTTTGACCACACGCCGGATTCGAATGCATTGCGCGCAGCGGCGACAGCGTGATCCACATCCTTTTCGCCGCATTTCGCCACTTCCGCCAGCACCTTGCCCGATGCGGGATTGAGCGTAGCGAACGATTCGCCCGACGCCGCCCTACACCGCTCTCCGGCGATGAATGCGCGCCCGTCCAGCGACAATGCCGCGGCTTTCTGCTTCCATTCCTGATGCGTCGTCATTCTCGTGTCCTTGGTTAATTACAGCTCGGCTCCCGCCGACATTTCCTTTGCCCAGATCGTCGCCGACACCGCCATGTCCACAATGGGCCGGACTGGCAGCGAGCGAGGATGCGGCTGGTTCAGAAGCTGTTGTACAAGCTCGTTGGTCTGGCCGAGCGCGTATTCGGCGATCAGCTTGCCCGACGAAGACCCTCTGCTCAGCCCTAGCCCGTTGCATCCCACCGCTTCCAGAATCCCATCGTCGCGGCGGCCGAACAATGCGCCGTTGTTCGCGGAGAGGCACAGCGGACCGCCCCACGTGTATTCGAGCTCGACACCTTTGAGCATGGGGAACCGGCGGTCGAACGAGCGTTGATGCAACGCTTTCGCCTTCGCGAGATCGGTTTCCGACACCTGCAACCCCGGTCGGAACGCGAAATGGTTGCGCACGCAAATACGGTCAGTGGCGAGACGGCGCACCGTCGTGCCCATCGGGTCCGCGGGAATCAGCGCCCACGATCGCGTGCCGCCCAGCTTTGCAACCTCGCCGGCATCCATGACGCGAGTCATCGATGCGAACGTGTAGACGGGCAGCAAGCCATTGGGATGGATGCCAAACGTCGCCGCGTAAGCGTTCGTGCAGAGAATCACCTGTTTGGCGACGATCTTTCCTCTGGCGCAATGCAGGACTTTCTCGTTGCCGCGATGTTCGATTTCCGTCACGGCGCTCGACTCGAATACCGTCACGTTTTCCGGCTGCGTGGCTGCCAAACCACGCATGAGCGCAGCCGGCTGCACCGTGCTGCAGCCCGGCGTAAACAGTGCGCCCTGATAAAAGTCCGTTCCCGTCACGGCGCGAATGGCCGATTGATCGAGCCATTCGAATGCTTCGTCGATGCGCGTCAAGCCCTGCGCAAAATGCGAGAGCGCGTCGAGCCCCTTTTTGTTGACGGAGGCGTGAAATTTGCCGTCGTCGCGCCAATCGCAATCGATGTTGTGCTGCCTTACGATCGAGCGCACATAGTCGATCCCGTGGCGTTGAAACCGCACGTCAGCCTTGTCCTCCGCCACGCTGCGCGAATAGCTTTCACTGCTGATGTCGTGCGGCAAATCGACGAAGAATCCGGAATTGCGCCCGGCTGTCGTGCGCCCGATGCGATCGGCCTCGACAAGCGCAATCGATGCATCGGGCGCCAACTCGGCAAGCCGGCGAGCCGCGCAAAGCCCGGTGATGCCACCGCCAACGACAACCCAGTCGTATCGATGCTCCGACGACACGGCGTTGGCAGGCCCCGCTGGCGGGAGGCTCTCCCACCACCCGTTGACGCCATCTGGCGCAGGAAAGCGCGCGAATTCCAGGTTCGAGACCATTTTCTGTTGTTACTGGGCGTTGCGAATAAGCGGCTTCACAAGCTGCGCAAACGCGCTGCGCTCCTCTTGCGTGAGCGAACCAAGCGGTGCGCGCGCGACGCCAACCGGCAGCCCCACCAGTTCGCAGCCGTAGCGCACGTACTGGATGAACTTGCCGCTGCGCTCGAGCAGCTCGAGCACCGGCAGCAATTGCGTCATCAGCTCGCGGCCCAGAACGAAATCGTTCTGCTTGACGCACGCATCGAAGAGCGCCGTGTGCGCTTCCGGCAGGAAGTTGGATGCGCCACCGACCCAGCTCTTCGCGCCCCACGCGAAGAATTCGAGCGCCTGGTCGTCCATGCCGCAACTGAGCACCAACCGGTCCTTGAAGTGCGTGACGAGGTGATGCAGATGCGAAATATCGCCGGTGCTCTCCTTCATGGCGATAAAGTTCGGACGCTCGAGCAGCGTGGCCAGTACGCCATCGCTGATCTCCGTTCCCGTGCGCGCCGGAAAGTTGTACAGCATGATCGGCATGTCGAGCGCGTCGTCCACCTTCAGCATGTGGCTGAGCAATTCTTCCTGCGTCGGCTGCGCGTAGTACGGCGCGGCAACCAGCAGCGACGACAGACCCGCACGCTTCGCTTCAACGCCAAGGCGAATCACTTCCTTCGTCGTAGTCGCGTTGATGCCTGCGGTCAGATACGTTTTGCCACCCGCCGCCTCGGCAACGGTGTTGAACGTCTTGACGCGTTCCTCGAAGCTCAACGCATAGTATTCACCCGTAGTGCCGCCGATCCCGAGCCCTGAAACGCGGCCCGCGAGATTCGCTGCGTGCTTGCCGAGCAGTGCATGGTCGATTTCACCGTCTTCCTTGAACGGGGTGACCAGCGGAGTATGTACGCCCTCGAAGCTCATTTTGATTCCTCTATTCAGTAATCTTCAAACAAATAATCTGGTGTTCACCGCATTCGCACTACGAGTGCCAGGCTCATGCCAGCGCGTCGGCGTGCGAATAAATCGGAAACTGGTTGCACAGATCTCTCACGCGGCTACGCACCGCGCGTTCGACGTGGTCGTCGCCACCGGGCTCGCGTTCGAGGCCCGCCAGCACTTCGAGAATCATTTCGCCGATCTGCTCGAACTGAGCGGTGCCGAATCCGCGCGTCGTACCCGCAGGCGTGCCAAGCCGGATGCCGGAAGTGACGGTCGGATTTTCCGTGTCGAACGGAATGCCGTTCTTGTTGCAGGTGATGCCCGCGCGCTCGAGGGCTTTTTCGGCCTGCGTGCCCGTGATGCGCTTCGAGCGAAGATCGACCAGCAGCAGATGGTTGTCGGTGCCGCCGGTGACGAGCGAGAGCCCGCCCGATTGCAGCACGTTGCCCAGCGCCTCGGCGTTACGCAGCACGCGGTCGATATAGCCCGCGAACTCCGGACGCAGCGCTTCGCCGAACGCAACCGCCTTGCCCGCAATGACGTGCATGAGCGGACCGCCCTGCAAGCCGGGGAACACGGCGGAATTGATCTTCTTGGCGATGTCGCCGTTGTTGGTCAGGATGAAGCCGCCACGCGGGCCGCGAAGCGTCTTGTGCGTGGTCGACGTCACCACGTCCGCGTACTTGAGCGGGTTTTCATGGCGACCGGCCGCGACGATGCCCGCGATATGCGCCATGTCGACCATGAGCAGCGCCCCAACGCTATCCGCGATCTCACGGAAAGCGGCAAAGTCGAGCGCGCGCGGATACGCCGAGTAGCCCGCAATGATGAGCTTCGGACGATGCTCCTGCGCGAGTCGCCGCACGGCGTCGTAGTCGATACGGTACGTTTGCGGGCTCACGCCGTACTGCACGGCGTTGAACCACTTGCCGGAAAGCGCCGGCCGCGCGCCATGCGTGAGGTGGCCGCCAGCGTCGAGCGACATGCCCATCACCGTGTCGCCCGGCTTGACGAGCGCGAGCATGACCGCGCCGTTTGCCTGCGCGCCGGAATGCGGCTGCACGTTGGCATACTCGGCGTCGAACAGCGCCTTCACGCGGTCGATGGCGAGCGCCTCGATCCGGTCGACGTGCTCGCAGCCGCCGTAATAGCGCTTCGACGGGTAGCCCTCGGCATACTTGTTGGTCAGCACCGTCCCTTGCGCTTCCATCACCGCTGCCGAAACAATGTTCTCGGAAGCGATCAATTCAATTTGCGTTTGTTGCCGGCGCAATTCGAGCGCGATCTCCGATGCAATGACCGGGTCACGGCTCTGGAGCGTTTCAGAAAAGAAGCACGAGTTTTCGCTCACAGGTCACTCCAGGAAGTAATCGTGTCAAGCAGGCCCTGCTGGAACAGGAAAATCGTCGGGGCAGCGGGCCTTTCCTGCCCCCGTGAATACGAACCTTCTGGTTACTGCTGCAGCCAGGCTTTCAGCTTGTCCGGGTGCGCGTCGACGAACTTCTTCGCGGCGGTCGCATAATCGTTCGTGCTGTTGCCTTCGAGCTCGATGGCTTCGACATCAGCCAGCGTCAGCTTGAAATGCTTGAAGAACACATCGGCGCGAGGAAACTTGGTGGCGAACTGTTTGGACGCGAACGCGTGAACCTGCTCTTCGCCGCCCAGCGTGCCCTTGGGGTCCTTCAAATAGCGCATTTGCCATTTCTGCCAGAGCCAGTGCGGGCTCCACACCGTCGCAACGACCCATTGCTTCGTTTGATACGCGCGCGACACGGCGGCAAGCATCCCGGCTTCGCTCGACGACTGCAGGTTGTAGCCGTTCAGGCTGTAAGCCTCAACTGACTTTTGGGAGGCCTGCATCAGGCCCGAGCCCGGGCCAATGCCCTGAATCGTGCCGCCGAGCTTGCTCTTGACGTCCGGCTTGTTCAGGTCCGAAATCGACGAAACCTGCGACTCCGGCACGTAGGCGGGCACGGCCCAGCCGTTTCGGCCGCCCGTGTAGATCACGCCGACATCATCCAGATCGTTCTTGTACTTCGCGTAGTACACGGCGTGCGTCACCGGCAGCCAGCCGCCCACCATGATGTCGAGGTCGCCGCGCGCCACGCCCTGAAACTGAATGCCGATGTCCGCATTGACGAACTTGACCGGCTGATTCAGCTTCGTCTCGAGCACGTATTTGGCGACGTTTGCCGTGGCGAGAACATCCGCCCAGTCGGTGATCGCCAGCTTGATCGGCTCCGCCGCCACGGCAGACCCAACACCGACACTCATGGCGACGACTGTCGATAGCACCACCTTCGCCACGAGTGATTTGAAAATATCGCTGCTCATATTAGTACTCCGTATTGATATCGAAACTACCCATTCCGTCACCGATGACCTGCCTGTGATTTCAGGTCAGCTGTGTGCCGCTTCGGTGGTGCCAGCCTTGCCCACTTTCGTGACGGTTCTCCTCTTCTTCGACTTCACACCAAACGTCTCCGTCAAGCGGTCCAGCACGATGGCGAGCAATACGACGCCAAGCCCGCCTTCGAAGCCGATGCCAATATCAAGCCGCTGGATGCCGCTCAACACATACTCGCCGAGTCCACCTGCACCGATCATCGAGGCGATCACGACCATCGAAAGCGACATCATGATGGTCTGGTTCACGCCGGCCATGATGGACGGCAATGCATTCGGCAACTGGATTTTCCAGAGCAGTTGCGCGTCGGTGCTGCCGAACGAGCGCCCTGCTTCCAGCAATTCCTCGCGAACCTGGCGAATGCCGAGCGTCGTGAGTCGCACCACAGGCGGCATGGCGAATACGACGGTGGCGATCACGGCAGGCACGCGGCCCAGGCCGAAGAGGATCACGGCCGGAATCAGATAAACGAACGCCGGCATGGTCTGCATAAAATCGAGCAGCGAGCGCAGGATCATCTCGACCCGCTTGTTTCGCGCGCCCCAGATGCCGAGCGGCACGCCGACGATGAGACTGAACACCGTCGCGGCGACGACAAGGGCCAACGTGGAGACCGTTTGCGGCCACAGTCCCATGTAATGAATGAGCATCAGCGCGATACCGACGAACACTGCGAACGCGATGCCGCGGCGCCACAAGGCGAACGCCACGAGGAAGACGAGCATCGCAACGAAGGGAATCGCCCCAAGCCCGTCTTCGAGCAGCTTGACGACTGCGCCCAGCGCCGCGGAAAACGCGTTGAATCCGCCCTGGAAGTGATTGAAGAGAAAATTGACGGCGTTCTCTGCGAACTTGCCGATGACTGACGAATTCATGCTGCCCTCCGCTCCATAACCTGTTTGAGTATCGTTCGGCACGACACGACGCCCGCGAGCTTGCCCGCCGCGTCCGTCACGGGCACGTCGTGTTGCTGGCTCAGGGCGATCGCGGAGAGTTCGTGCAGATCGGTGTCCAGCGAGACCGTGCTCAGATCCTTGAGCAACGCTTCGCGCAAGGGCTGGGCACCTGCCTTGTGCAACGAAGCGGGTGTGACGCAGCCCTGGTAGCGGCCGGCTTGATCGCACACATAGCCGCATTCCGCGCCGCTATCGATCAGTTGATTGAGGTAACGTTCAGCAGGCGCGCCCACGTCGCCGGAAATCAGCCCGCGCTCGACGCGGGTCAGCAGGCTTTCGGCCTTGAGGAAGCGCGACACGTCGACGTGACGGAAAAAGTCCCGCACGTAGTCGTCGGCCGGCGACTGGATGAGTTCGGCTGGCGTGCCGACCTGGATCAGGCAGCCATCTTTCATGATGCCGATGCGGCCGCCGATCTTGATGGCCTCTTCGATATCGTGCGAAATGAAGACGATGGTCCGCTGTTCTTCCTTCTGGAGCCGCAGCAGTTCGCTCTGCATTTCGAAGCGGATGAGCGGATCGAGCGCGGAGAAGGCTTCGTCCATCAGCAGCACGGCAGGATTGACCGCCAGGGCGCGCGCAAGACCGACGCGTTGCTGCATGCCGCCCGAGAGTTCACCGGGCAAAAGCTTTTCGTACGAGCCGAGACCCACGCGCGTGAGTGCAGCGCGGGCGATTTCATAGCGCTCGGCCTTCTTCATGCCCGCGACTTCCAGGCCGTACGAAATGTTGTCGATGACCGTGCGGTTCGGCAGCAGCGCGAACGACTGGAACACCATCGCCATCTTCTTGCGGCGCACTTCGCGCAGTTCGGGCGTGGACATCGGCGCAATGTCGCGGCCTTCGAGCACGACCTGGCCGGACGTCGGCTCGATCAGGCGATTGAGCAGGCGCACGAGCGTCGACTTGCCGGAACCCGAGAGTCCCATGATGACGAAGATCTCGCCGGCCTTCACGTTGAGGCTGACGTCGTTGACCGCCACCATGTTGCCGGTGCGCTTGAAGACTTCATCGCGGCCCAGGCCCTGCTTGACCAGTTGCGCGGCAACCTCGGGCTTCGGACCGAAGATCTTCGACAGGTTCTTGACCGTGAGAATGTCGGTTCCTGATATGGCAATGGGCCGGGCCACCGAAGGCGTACCCGCTGTGTTGATTGCGCCGGGCGGCATTGCGTCGCCCGGTGCGAACGTCAGATGAGGGGCCATTTGTCATCCCAACTGGCTGGTTCAGAAAATTGACGCTGGCGAACTCCGGTACAACCGGAAGCTCTAGCGTGGCGATTCAGCTTGCATCCGCGCTTACCCGGCTTCGAATCCAATACTTCGGTGATTCCGGTTCTGGTGCAGCACCTGATGCAGTGATTGCAGCGTAGCAATCCAAATCGCAGCCTCCAGCTACATTTTTTCGACCCTTTTCCATACCTTTGGTAATGCGTGCGGGACGCCAGGTGAGCAATGAAACGTTTAGCGAATAGGCGAGCGACGCGCGTTCGCTATATAGGCTGGGGCTTTGCGGGCAATTGAGTGTCGGAAACGGCCTTGATCGGCCAATGATCGAGACGCGGGGCAAACCGTGCCGAACAAGGGAAAGTCCTGGGGGGGATTGCGTCAGGGAAACCACCAGGAATATGCGAGAAAACTGCGAGTAATACGGTGAAAGTTCAGACGACAAAAAAGAATTGCCCCGGCGCGCCACGCAACGCATTGCGGGCTACGACGGGGCATTGGACCATTTCAATGAAAGCTGAACAGCCGCCAAAGCCGTTCAGACTGCTGTGCGCCTGCTACAAATCGAGCACGAGGTTTGAAGTCGGGCGGCTGCAGCACATCAACCGCATGCCCTTTTCGATCTCGCGCGGACGAATGCCGCCGTTGTGCTTCATGTCCACGGAGCCTTCGATCACCTTCGTCTTGCACGTCCCGCAAATGCCCTGGCTGCACGACGATGGCAAGGGCACACCGGCCTTGCGCGCGGCGACGAGCACCGTTTGCGAGGCGGCCATCGTGAACGAGCGGCCCGAGCGTGCCAGTTGCACCGTAAAGCCGACCTCCGCGCCCGGTTCGGCGCTCGCCTCGACAACCGGCGCTTCGGCGCATTCCACGGTCTCTGCGAAGTTGAAGCTCTCCTGATGATAGCGGGACGGGTCGTGCCCGCCATCTGCGAGCATCTTTCTGGAAGCGTCCATATAACCGCCCGGGCCGCAGATGAACACCTCTCGATCGCGGAAGTCCGGCACATGCTCCATCAGCAGATCCAGACTGAGACGCCCCACGGGCCCCGACCAGGCCGGCTCGCTCCCGAGCGCCTCGCAGACATGAACGACCCGCAGCTTGTCCGAGAGCGCGCATAAGTTCGAAAGCTCGTTACGGAAGATGATGTCTTCGGGCGTGCGTGCGCTATGAATGAATACGATGTCGCGGTTCAGCCCGAGGTCGAGCGCCGCGCGCGTCATGGACATCAACGGCGTGACACCCGATCCCGCCGAAAGATAAAGGCTCTTTGCAGCAGGCCCCGAAGAAGGCGTGAACACACCCGACGGTCCGAATGCCTTCAGCTCGACGCCCTCTCTCATGTTCTCGTGCAGCCAGTTCGACATCATGCCGCCCGGCGTGCGCTTGACCGTGATGGAAAGCGTATAGGGACGCGTGGGTGGCGAAGAGATCGTGTAGCAGCGGCTGACCTCCTTGCCGTCGATATCGGCGGACACCGTAATGAACTGCCCCGGCTCGAAGCTAAAAAGCTGGCCATCGCGCGTGCTGAACGCGAAGGTCCGCACATCGTGCGTCTCGGCAGACACGCGCGTGCACACCAACGTGCGCTGTTCGTGACTTGCCCACTGCGCGTCTGCGCGTTCCCACGTGCTCGCACTGCAAAAGCGATCAAGCATGTCGTGACCCTGCCCGATGAAACATGAATCTGCGGCTACGTTCATGGCGACCTCAAACTCCGTGCGCTTTCAGCTTCGCGTCGTACCAGCGCGAGAACTGGTCCAGCGCGGCCTCCGTGAAGTTCGAAAAAGGCCCCGGAATATAGGCCGGATCCTGCGTTCCCGCATGCGTGTTCCCAACGAGTTCCGCGTCCTGGGTCGTCGTCGCGACCCACACCTCAGTGAGCTTTTTCAGGTCGTAATCCACGCCTTCAACCGCGTCTGCATGGACTAGCCAGACCGTGCGCACGAGCGTCTTGTCGGGTGCGAGGGGCAAGCTATACGCGATCACGGCATGGTCGCTCATCACGTGAGTCCACGAATGATGGCCCCACATGTGCACGTCGCCGAGATCGCGGCGCTCCACGCCACCGAGCAGCTTCGTGCAGGCCACTTTCGTGTCGAGCGTCTGCGATTCGTTTGCACCCGAGATGACGAGCCGCTGAGTGCGGAAGTTGGTCTCCACGCTTTCGTCGAGCGCTTCAACGGTGCCGCAAACATAGCCGTCTTTTTCCCAGTTCTCCAGGCACGCCGAATTGCGTTTCAGGTAATCGTCGTAGGCCTGCAGCGACTCTTCGCTCTGCCCGTCCGGACAAAAGCCGAAGTCTTCCGCAAGAAACGAGTTCGTCAGCTCGGGGTGTGTGCCCGCGCAGTGGTAGCACTCGCGGTTGTTTTCCATCACGAGCTTCCAGTTGCCGTTTTCGACGATCTCCATTTCATAGGCGATCTTCGTTCGCGTCAGGTCGTATGGCGCGAAGCGCGGGGCCATCACCGTCTCGAGCTTTTCGAAGTCTGCGGGCGGTTCGTCGGCGAGGCAAACGAAGATATGCGCGCCCACCGTCTTCACGTGGACCGGAATCAGGCTGTGACAGCTCGCGTCGAAGTCTTGGCCCATATGCGTCGAATGCTTGAGGCTGCCGTCCAGATCGTACGTCCACTGGTGGTACGGACACACGAGCATCCCGACGCTCGCCTTGCCGGCCTTCTTCATGATGCGCGAGCCGCGATGACGGCAAACGTTGCGATAGGCACGCACGTTCTCGTCGTCGTCGCGCACGATGATGATCGATGCACGGCCGATATCCACTGTGTGAACGTCGCCCGGCTCCGGAACGTCGGCCGTCACGCCAACCAGAATCCAGAGCTTGTGAAAAAACACCTCGACGTCCGTTTCGAACACATCCTGACGCCCGAACAATTCACCGGGCATCCCGTGTCCTTTCTTGCGGCTATCGATTAGTTCGCGGTGCGTTTGAATTTGAACTTCAGACATGGCGGGCCTCTTGATGAGAACGTTTCATAGCGCGTGGGACGCTGATATGGCGTGAAGTATTGGACCGTCAAATTGCACCGTCAACGCGCTTTATAAGCTGCTTCACATTCGTTTAAATCATGCGAAAATGCCCGCGGAACACGGGGCACGAAATGGGCCCGGCGGCCCGATTAACAGGGGATAGCAGGCCAGGGTTTCCCCTTGAAAAAGATGCTCACGACAGATGTGAATGCGGATGAAAACCACCAAAGCAACGAAAGGCTATCGTCGGATCGTTCCCTCGCTGACTGCCCTGGTCGAGTTCGAAGCCGTGGCGCGCCTTGGGAGTTTCACCTTTGCCGCGAGCGAACTGGGCGTCACGCAGTCCGCCGTGAGCCGGCAGGTCAGGTTCCTGGAAGAAACGCTCGGCGTGCAACTCTTTCATCGGTTGCACCGCTCAATTGATCTGACGAGTGAAGGCGAAGCGCTATACGTGGTTGTCGCCGAGTCCATGCAGAAAATCGCAGGCGTGTTCGACCGGCTGGTAACCGGAACCGAGCAAAGAGAACTGGTGCTGGCTTCGACCGCTGCGTTTTCGCAATTCCGGCTCTTGCCGCGCCTCGCGAAACTGAAGAAGCTCGATCCCCCTTTGCAACTGCGCTTGTCTACCGACATGTTTACGGCGGACCTTCGGCACGTAGAGGTCGATGTCGCCGTGCGCTATGGGGACGGCAACTGGCAGGACGGGACTTCGACCTTGCTGTTCGATGTCGAAGTCTTTCCCGTATGCTCGCCGGCGTTCCTCGAGGAATACGGCACACCTCGCTCGCTCGATGACCTGGCGAAGATGGCGCTCGTGGAGTCGGACGCGACGTCCGAAGGATGGATGGGCTGGAACGAATGGTTTCGCGCAGTCGGGTACCGGCCCGCGCGCCTGAATAAAGTGTTGCGATGCAGCCTTTACACGGACGCCATTCAGGCCGTGCGCTATGGACAGGGAATCGCGCTGGGCTGGAACCGCCTGGTCGACGACCTGCTGCACTCAGGGGACCTGGTGCGCATCGACCTCGCGACGTTCCGGCCCAGCGACGCCTATTTCGTCGTGGTTCCTCACGGCCGGACCATCACGCCGGTCATCACGCAGCTAATCGAGTGGCTGCGAGGCGACCCGGCGCCGCGCTAGCACGACAGCCCTGCGACCGCGTGGACCGCCACACGCGCAGGGCATCATCGGCAATCTGTCACGCCCAGATATCGCCTACCGTAAAGCCGTTGACGAAGGGATCGTCCGGGTCGAGCACATAGGTGTTGTATCCGTAGATCCACGAACGGCCTGAAATGGTCGGCACGACGGCCTTGATTTCGTCGATTGCAACCTGCTGCACGAGGCGCCCCGTAAACACGGTGCCGAGTATGCCCTCGTGACGGAACGGCTGATTCAGATCCAGTTGCCCCTTGGCAAAAAGCGTCGCCATCTTCGCGGACGTTCCCGTTCCGCATGGGCAACGATCGATCGCGCCGGTCCACGTGGCGGGGTTATCGAAATCGATCTCGCCACTGGCCACCGTCACCGCATTCTTCCAGTCCGCGTTCGGGTTCGTGGTCGGGCCGGAGAGCTGCGCGATCGTAATGCCGTAGCCGGGATAGTGCGGATGCTCGACCGGCAACTGCTCTTGAGCGGCTTTGAGAATGAGCGCCGAAATGCGCGTGATTTCCCGGCCGTGTTCCGGAATGAGTTCGAGCCCCTTGAATTGCCGCACGTCGGCGATGACATAGAACATGCCGCCCCAACCCACGTCGACCGTGACCTTGCCGATATGGGGCACGTCGATCACGGTATCCACATAGGGCGCGAAGGCGGGCACATTCTTGAACGTCACCTGCGTGACCTTGCCGTTCGCGCACTCTGCGCGAATCCCGATCAATCCCGCCGGCGCTTCGAGCTGGAACTCGGTGACGGGTTCCTGCATCGGCAACATGCCGGTTTCGAGCAGGACCGTGGCGACGGAGATCGTATTGCCGCCGCTCATCACCGGATACTCGACCTGCTCCATGATGATGTAGCCCGCGGCGGCATCCGGATGTTTCGCCGGTACGATCAGGTTGCAGCAAAGCGGAGGATAGCCGCGCGGCTCGCGCAGCATGAGCTTGCGGATCTGATCGTCGTTCTCCCGGAGCCACGTCATCTGCTCGTACACGGTGTTGCCCGGAATGTGCGGCACGCCGCCGGTGATCACCCGCATGGGTTCGCCGGCGTGAGTTTCAACGGCATGAAAGGTGCGCTTGAAAGTCATGGTTCTCTCTAATGCATTCGCGAGGTGTCGCAGCGCTCAGACACGGCCAGGTGCACGCCCGGCGCCTTGCGTCGAGAATGCACCCGTTTGCGACATGGCGTCGATTTACTTGCTGCCGAGCCAGACGGCGAACTTCTGATTCAGGTCGTCGCCGTGATCGGCCCAGAAGTTGACGTCGACATCGACGGCGTTTTTCGTGTTCGACGGATTCGTCGGCAGATACGGTGTAACCGCGGGGTTGATCAGCGGAATCGACGACTTGCGCATCGGGCCGAGCGCCGTATCGGTCGAGAGTTTCGCAAGCTGTTCGGTCGACGTGGCGAACTTCACGAAGTCTTCGGCAGCCTGCAGGTTCTTCGTGCCCTTGACGATCGCGTAGCCTTCAATGTTCTTCACCTCGCCATCCCAAAGGAAGCCGAAAGGCTTTTTGTCCTGTTCGACAGCCACCCAGATACGGTTCGGATACGCACTCGTCATCGTCACTTCGCGGTCGGCGAGCAGTTGCGGCGGCTGAGCGCCTGCCTCCCACCACACGATAGACGGCTTGATGGTGTCGAGCTTCTTGAACGCGCGGTCCACGCCGGCGGGAGTCGCGAGCACCTTGTACACGTCGGCGGGTTTCACGCCGTCGGCCAGCAGCGCCCATTCCAGTGCGCCTTCCGGCGACTTGCGCAAACCCCGCTTACCGGGAAATTTCTTGAGGTCGAAGAAGTCCGAAATCGCGGTCGGCGTCGTGCCTTTGAACGCATCCTTGTTGTACGTGATCATGGTCGACCACGCGACGTTGCCGACCATGCAGTCCGACAGGCCACCCGGCAGGAAGTCGGACTTTGCCGGCGTGCCCGTTTTACCCGCAGGCAGCGAAGCGGGATTCACTTTCTCGAGCAGGCCTTCGTCGCACGCGCGCGCGGCATCGGCCAGCTGCATGTCCACGACATCCCACGTGACGTTCTTCGTTTGAACCTGGCTGCGGATCTGTGCGATGCCGCCGTTGTACGTATCGACCTGGACGTTCGTTCCAGTTTTCGCGGCGAACGGCTTCGTTGCCGTGGTCACCTGCGTGTCCTGATAGGACCCGCCCCAGCTGGCAAACATAAGGTTGCTGGCAGAGGCGCTCGTACTGGCCATGGCGACTGCAGCAAGAGCCACAATCTTCGGGGTCAACTTCTTGTGCAGTTCCATTCCATACACTCCTTGACGACGTCAAATGACGCGCTCTGCGTCAATCGCTTTCAGGTTAAAAAAGACATCTCATGTCACACAGCCACGTATTAAGAACTGATTATTTCGTGATCCTTACTAATTAAATAACCTTGCTCCCCGCTCGATCGTTGGTGCCCATCCTTGACTCTGTCCTTCGTCCGTTAGGGGCAGACTCGACTGACGACCCGCGTACGGCCCGGATTCCCCTGCACCAACATTGAACAGTGGTTCAGTTAAGTCCGGGCAAAGAGAGCTCTTGAACGGCATAGTAGCGCGTCAAATTTGTTTGCAACGCGTAATTTTTACGTTTTTTGGCGATTTCCCCGATAACCCAGGGAAAATCACGATGCCTGGTCAGCCATCATATTGAACACCCGTTCAGCTCGATTATATTGAGCATCACCGCCCCTTATGAACACACCCAAGTCCGGCGTGCCGCTACATATTTGGGTAGTTGGGCCCGCCGCCTCCTTCCGGCGTCACCCATACGATGTTTTGGGTGGGGTCCTTGATATCGCAGGTTTTGCAGTGCACGCAGTTTTGCGCGTTGATCACCAGTTGGCTGCCACCAGAGCCATGACGCGTGAACTCATAGACGCCCGCGGGACAAAAGCGTGACTCCGGTCCGCTGTATACGTCGAAGTTGACCCGCACCGGCACAGACGAGTCCTTCAAGGTGAGGTGCGCCGGCTGGTTTTCGTCGTGATTCGTATTTGAGAGGAACACCGACGAGAGCCGGTCGAATGTCAGCTTGCCGTCCGGCTTCGGATAGACAATCTCCTTGCATCGATTCGCAGGCAGCAAGGTCTGATGGTCCTCATGCTTGTGGTGCAGCGTCCAGGGCACCCTTCCGCCGAGCACCTTTTGTTCGAGGCCTACCATCATCGTGCCCGTGTACAAGCCTTTGCTCATCCACTGCTTGAAATTGCGGGCGCGATGCAACTCGTCCCTGAGCCACGAGCGCTCGAACGCTTCCGGGTATTCGCGTAGCACATCATTTTGGCGACCACCGGAAACGGCGCTGAACACCGCTTCAGCCGCCATCTTGCCGGTCGCAATGGCCGCGTGACTTCCCTTGATGCGCGAGGCGTTCAGGAAACCCGCCTCACATCCAATGAGCGCGCCGCCTGGAAAGACCAGCTTGGGCAACGACATCAGCCCGCCTGCCGTAATGGCGCGCGCACCGTAAGACAGGCGCTTGCCTCCTTCGAGAAATTTGCGGATCTCCGGGTGCGCCTTGTAGCGCTGGAATTCCTCGAACGGAGACAAGTACGGATTCGTGTAGCCAAGGCCGACCACGAAGCCCACCACGACCTGGTTGTTATCGAGGTGATAGAGGAACGAACCGCCATACGTGTCGCGCTCGAGCGGCCATCCCGCCGTATGAATCACGAGGCCTGGCCGATGCAGCTTCGGGTCGATTTCCCAAAGCTCCTTGATGCCTAGCCCATAGACCTGTGGATCGGCGCCTTTGCGCAGTTCATAGCGTTCCATGAGCTGCCGGCCCAAGTGTCCGCGCGTGCCCTCGGCAAAGAGCGTGTATTTCGCGTGCAGTTCCATGCCGAGCTGGAACGCGTCGCCGGGGTTGCCGTCTTTGCCGATGCCCATGTTGGCGGTGGCGACGCCACGCACCTCGCCGCGTTCGCCATAGAGCACTTCGGCCGCGGGAAAGCCCGCGAATATCTCCACGCCGAGCGCTTCAGCCTTCTGGCCCAGCCACCGGGTGACATTGCCGAGGCTCACGACATAGTTTCCGTGGTTCTTGAAGGTATCGGGCAGCAGCCAGTTGGGAACACTTCGCGCGCCCTGCTCCGAGAGAAAGAGAAAGCGGTCTTCCGTCACCTCGACGTTCAACGGCGCGCCCTGCTCCTTCCAGTCGGGAACGAGTTCAGTCAGTGCCCGGGGGTCCATGACCGCGCCTGAAAGGATATGAGCCCCGATCTCGGAGCCTTTCTCCAATACGCAGACGCTCACGTCCTGGCCTTCTTCCTGGGCGAGCTGCTTCAGGCGAATCGCCGCCGACAACCCCGCAGGACCGCCGCCAACGATGACGACGTCATACTCCATGGATTCGCGCGGACCATATTGCTCAACGAGGGACTGTGTATGCATGTCGATAACCCTGTGGCGCAACGCCGAATGCGTCACGTGCAGCGCATCGTAAGACCGAAAAAATTTGCGTCCCCATGAGATAACGCGTGCTTATGCTCCACACAACGATGTGTTGCATTCGCCGCCCGCGCCCACGCGCCAGAACGGATGCTCGCTTTTGCTAAAAATCGCCCGCTCTTATATTGGCGTGCGGCCCATTCATCGCCGTCACACTGAGCTCACGACTTGACCAACGAAGGAAGCGGAATCGTGAACTCATACGATGTGGTGGTGATTGGCGCGGGAGTAATCGGCAGTTCGGTAGCGTTCCAGCTTTCGAAGCTCGGCGCGAAGAACGTTCTGGTGCTCGACCGCGGAACGATTGGGGCCGGAACGACTTCGCAGTCATCGGGCATTCTCCGCACGCACTACTCCGTCAAGGAGAACGTGGAGCTTGCGCGCAAATCGTGGGATGTCTTCAACAACTTCGCCAACTACCTGGGCGATGATGAAGCATCGTGCGGCCTCGTGAAGTGCGGCTACATGATCGTTGCGAGCGAAGGCGACAAGCTCGAGCCGCTGCGTGCGTCGCTCGATCAGCAGAAGGAGCAAGGCATTCCGCTCGAACTGCTCAGCGCGCAGCAAGCGAAAGAACTGCTGCCCATCGCACGATTCGACGATGCCGCGCTGATCGGCTACGAGCCGGAGGCCGGATTCGCCGACGCGTACCTGGTCGCCACGAGCTTTGCGCGCTCCGCGCGCCGCGGCGGCGTGACGATCCGCGAGAATGCATCGGTCAACAAGATTCTCATTGAAGGCAATAAGGTCGTTGGCGTCTCGACCAGCATCGGCGACTTTGCGACTTCGATGGTCATCAGCACGCAAAACATCTGGACTCCGGAGCTTTCTGGCTGGACGGGCCGCGCGCTGCCCATCATGCCGGAACGCCACGCCGTACTGGCGCTCGAATGCGACGCCGCCAAATACACCTTCACCATGCCGGTCTTCAAGGACCTCGCCTCCACCGGCATGCTGTACTACCGAAGCTACGGCGGCAGCCAGATGCTCGTGAGCGAAGGCGTGGTTGGCGAAAAGCTGAACACGGCGGAAACCGAGCAGGGCGACATTCCGATGGATTACGTCGTCGAAGTCGGCGCACAGGTCGCCGAACGCTTCCCCGAGTACGAGACCGCGGGCATTGCCTCCTCGTGGACGGGCGTGTACGACGTGACTCCCGACTGGAATCCCGTGCTCGGGAAACTCCCGGGCATTGAAGGGCTGGTCGTGGGCTATGGCTTCTCGGGCCACGGTTTCAAGCTCTCGCCCACCGTGGGCCGCGTGCTCGCTCAGGAAGCGCTGGGCTTGCCGACCGATGTTTCGCTCAAACCGTACTCGATCGAGCGCTTCGAAACGGGTGAACTGCTCACGGGCAAGTACGGCCTTGGCGCGGTGTCTTGAGGCGCCGGGTATGTCGGCAATCGAAGTGCGTTCGGTCGACTCGCTGCCTGTGGAGCGCTGGCGAAATGGCGGCGGCGTCACGCGGACGATTGCGGCGAACGGAGCCCATTGGCGCATCAGTCTCGCCGAGGTGGAACGTAACGGGCCCTACTCGCGATTCGAGGGCATCGACCGGCTCTCTTTCGTGCTGCGCGGCGCAGGCGTCATGCTGCGTGAAACGGATTCTGCTGTGATGCTCAAGCCGTTCGAAGCCGCCGGGTACGACGGCGGCGCGCAGTGGAACGCAACGCTCATCGACGGCCCTGTGACCGCACTCAACGTCATGACCGCCAGGGGCCGTTACCGCGTGACGATCAGGGCGATTACCGAGCCGGTCAGCGTATTGCGAGGTTGTTCGGTCGCAGTCGTCGCGCTCCAGGCTGTATGCGCGTGGCGTACCAGCGATGGTGATGCAGAGGGCAATGTCGAAGCGAATCAGTTTCTGATCGCCGAAAACCTGGATCGCGCCATCCAGTTCTCGCCAGTTGTTCCCGCCATTGACGAGCCACAGCGCAAAACGCTTCCCGTGCTGGTGACCATCGAGCCCGCCGGCACGCAAGAATGTTGAATCTGAGGAAGATGAGATGAAAGTGATTACCGCAGTGAAACGCGTCGTCGACTACAACGTGAAGGTGCGCGTGAAGTCCGACCACACCGGCGTCGACATCGGCAACGTGAAGATGTCGATGAACCCGTTCGATGAAATCGCAACGGAAGCCGCAACACGCCTGAAGGAAGCGGGCACGGCCAGCGAAGTCATCGCCGTTTCGTGCGGCGTTGCCCAGAGCCAGGAAACGCTGCGCACCGCGCTCGCAATCGGCGCCGATCGTGCGGTGCTGGTCGAGACGGACGCCGAGCTTCAGCCGCTCGCTGTAGCGAAG
Organism: Paraburkholderia sp. JHI869; assembly: GCF_038900775.1. Lineage (NCBI taxonomy): Bacteria > Pseudomonadati > Pseudomonadota > Betaproteobacteria > Burkholderiales > Burkholderiaceae > Paraburkholderia > Paraburkholderia sp. JHI869. Next base: position 212,888 of record NZ_JAYMSC010000009.1, on the reverse strand, counting down.
CTACTCAAAGCCGTCATCGAAAAGGAACAACCGCAACTGGTTATCCTCGGCAAACAGGCGATCGACGACGACGCCGGCCAGACAGGCCAGCTGCTCGCGGCGCTGCTCGACTGGCCGCAGGCGACGTTCGCGAGCCACATCGAGATCGAAGGCTCGACTGCGACCGTGACGCGCGAAGTGGACGGCGGTCTCGAAGTGATCGCCCTGCAGTTGCCAGCCATCATCACGACCGATCTGCGCCTGAACGAACCGCGCTACGTGACGCTGCCGAGCATCATGAAGGCCAAGAAGAAGCCGCTCGAAACCGTGACGCCTGCGTCGCTCGGCGTCGATCCTGCGCCTCGGCTCAAGACCCTCAGGGTCGTCGAGCCCGCTGCTCGCAAGGCAGGCGTGACGGTGCCAGACGTGGCAGCGCTCGTCGAGAAACTCAAAAACGATGCGAAGGTGATCTAAATGACGACACTTGTTATTGCCGAACACGACAACGCACAGCTCAAGGCTGCCACGCTTCACACCATCAGCGCTGCGCAGAAGCTTGCCAATGGCGTGCATGTGCTCGTCGCGGGGAGCGGCGCGCGCGCCGTCGCCGAAGCGGCCAGCCAGGTCGCTGGTGTGGACAAAGTCATCTTCGTCGACGCGCCTCATTTCGCCGATGCACTGGCCGAGAACATGGCAGCCCAGGTCGCGGCGCTAGCCAAAGACTATTCGCACGTTTTCTTCCCGGCAACGGCAGCGGGCAAAAACGCCGCCCCGCGCGTTTCCGCCAAGCTCGATTCCGCGCAGATTTCCGACGTGATCGCGATCGACGCCGTCGATACGTTCCAGCGTCCCATCTACGCCGGCAACGCCATCGCAACGGTGCAATCGGCGGACGCCGTGAAAGTGGCCACGATCCGCACGACGGCGTTCGACGCCGCAGCAACGTCCGGCGGCAACGCGCAAGTCGTGGAGGCGCCCGCTGTTGCCGACTCGGGACTATCGCGGTTCATCCGCCGCGAGATCGCAATGAGCAATCGCCCTGACCTCACGTCCGCACGCGTGGTGGTCTCCGGCGGCCGCGGCCTTGGCAGCGCGGAGAACTTCGCGATTCTCGATCCGCTCGCGGAAAAGCTGGGCGCGGCCATTGGCGCATCGCGTGCCGCGGTGGATTCGGGCTTCGCAGCCAACGACCTGCAAGTCGGTCAGACCGGCAAGATCGTAGCGCCGGAGCTTTACGTCGCCGTAGGCATTTCCGGCGCGATCCAGCACCTTGCGGGCATGAAGGATTCGAAATTCATTGTGGCCATCAATAAGGATGCCGAAGCACCTATTTTTGGCGTGGCCGACTATGGTCTCGTTGGGGATCTCTTCAACGCCGTGCCGGAGTTGGTGAAAGCGCTCTAACTTCCGGGCTTCTCAGCAGGACCTTGCCGCCTCGCGCGAGACATCGCGCTATGGCGGCTTTTTTGCGGGTGCGACTTCTACAGATGCTTGAGCGCACCGAGCGCTGCATCAACCATCCCCTGCACGACCGGCTTCACTTTTTCCGCCAGGTCAGGCCGATACTCGAACGGCGCGGTTTCGTTCATGTAAGTCGACTGGCACATCTCCAGCTGAATTGCATGCACGCCATGCTCGGGCCGTCCATATTGGCGCGTGATGAAGCCGCCCTTGAAGCGTCCGTTGTGCACCCACGTATAAGGCTGGTCGGCTAGCTGGGCGGTTACCGCTTCCATGATGCGCGGGTCGCAGCTGAGTCCTGAATTCGTGCCCAGGTTCAGATCTGGCAACTTGCCCTCGAAAAGCCGAGGCAGGATGCTCGCGATAGAGTGCGCCTCCCACAGCAGCACGCGGCCGTGGATGGCGCGCAAGCGCTCCAGCTCCGCCTGCAGCTTCTCGTGGTACGGCCGCCAGTAGCGTTCGAGCCGCAGCGCCTTGTCGGCTTCCGATGGGCCCGTGCCGTTCCGGTAGAGCGGTTCTCCGCGAAAGGTCTCCGTGGGGCAAAGGCCAGTTGTCGTCTGCCCGGGATAAAGACTCTCCCCCGTAGATGGGCGATTCAGGTCGATCACATACCGGGAAATTCTGGCCCCGAGCACAGACGCACCGGCACTACGCGCGAAATCGTAAAGCGTGTCCAGATGCCAGTCCGTGTCGGCTACCTCGCCCGCAACCTCTGTCAACTGCGCGCACACCTCGTCTGGAATTCCGGTTCCCAGATGCGGGATGGAAATCAGCAACGCAAGCGTGCCTTCGTGGAATTCATATACAGCGGTGTTCAAGGTCCGTCTCCTGATTCAAAGATTCGCCGGTCAATTCGATCGGCCCTGCTCCTGAACATAGTGAATCGTCCCCGCAGCGGCCCGAATATCAACCGCAGTGAATCTCGTCATAAGAGGGTTTGATCCTGGCCGCGATGGATTTTGTCCAGGTCAATCTTCACCGCAATGTCACGGTGCGATCGGGACATTCTCCACTCTCTACTCGGGTACAAAAAGTGAAAACGTCAGTCATCGTTGGAATGCTGCTTGCGTGTGGCGTGATGAGCGCCTCGGCGGCTGCCGCGCAAATTACCTTCGTTTCCTGGGGCGGTTCGTACCAGGGTGCGCAAGACAAGACCACCGTCGCGCCCTTCACCGCCGCCAAAGGCGTTCAGGTCAAAAACGACTCATACAACGGCGGCATCGCCCAGATTCGCAGCCAGGTCGAAACGAAAAACGTCACGTGGGACGTGGTCGACCTGCAGCTCTCCGACGTGACCCGCGCATGCGACGAAGGCCTGCTCGAAAAGCTCGACCCTGCCTCGCTCGCCCCCGCGCCAGACGGCACACCTGCCGCAAAGGACTATACGCCTGGCGCCGTGTCCAGTTGCATGGCCGGCAACATCGTCTGGTCCTCGCTCATTGCCTTCAACAGCGATAAGTACAAAGGCCACGAACCGAAGAAGATTGCCGACTTCTTCGACCTCAAGCAATTCCCCGGCAAGCGGGGCCTGCGCAAATCGCCGGAAGGTGCACTGGAATGGGCCCTTCTTGCCGATGGCGTCGCGCCAGCCGACGTCTACAAGGTGCTCGCCACGCGCGCGGGCGTGGACCGCGCATTCAAGAAGCTCGACACGATCAAGTCGTCCATCGTCTGGTGGGAGACCGGCGCGCAACCGGCGCAGCTGCTTGCCGACGGTGAAGTGACGATGAGCAGCGCGTACAACGGCCGCATCTACAGCGCAATCGCCGACGACAAGAAGCCCTTCGGCTTCATCTGGGACGGTCAGGTCAAATACCTGGAGGGTTATGCCATCGTCAAGGGCACGAAGAACCTGAAAGCCGCGCAGAACTTCGTGCGCTATGCGACGCAACCCGACGTGCTGTCGAAACTCGCGCCGCTCACCGCTTACGGTCCGACGCGCAAATCGTCGATTTCGATGGTCCCGCCGAAGCTGCTGCCCTACCTTCCGACTGCGCCCGTGAACCAGAAAGGCGCGGTCGACTCCGATGTCGCCTTCTGGGCGGATCACACCGACGATCTCAACCAGCGTTTCGCTGTCTGGCTCGGTCAGAACTGAAGTCACTCTCGATGCAACAAGCGCCTGCCTCCCGAAGATTCGGTGGGGCAGGCGCTTGCCAATGATAGTGGCCGTTAGACTTCGAGCCTTTTGAGCAACTCGTCCGGCACATCGATCTCTGTGATGTTCAAATGACTGCCGGGAATTCGCACGCCTTGCGCAGCGAGCCGCTCGATTTGCGACGACAGGCGTGTGGTGAAATCCTCGACCACGAGTTCCGGCTTGATGGCAAGCACGAACAGGCCAACGCCGGGAGACTCGCTGCCCTCGGCGAAATTTGGCGCGTCGATCGACCAGTTGCTGCCCGCCAGCCCCGCCACCAGAAACTCCAGCATCATCGCAATGTTGGCGCCGCGCGCCCCGCCAAACGCGAGCAGCAGCCCTTTTACGGCCTCGCGTGCATCGGTGGTCGGGTTGCCTTGCGCATCGACGGCCCAACCCTCGGGGATCGATTCGCTGCGCGCCGCCGCCTGGCGAATGTTCACGAAGGCCGTTGCACTCGACGCTTGGTCGATGACGAACGGCTTGGCGCCCGCTCGCGGCGCAGCGAATGACAAAGGATTCGTGCCGTAGACGGCCTTGCGGCTTTCGAGCGTCGTCATCTGAGCCGTGGCATTGGTCGTTGCAATAGCAACGAGTCCCGCTTCGGCCAAACGGCGCGTGTAGTAGCCTAATTCGCCAACTGTGAAGCTGTTCGACAGAAGCAATACGGTCACGCCATAGTCCTTCGCGCGGCGCACCAGTTCGTCGAATGCCTGGTCGAATCCGACTTGGGCAATGCCACGTTTCGCATCGATCGCGATCGCAGCCGGGGCGGGAAACGTCACCTCGGGTCTCGCATCTTTCGCGATGCGGCCCTTGACGAAGCCGTCGAGATAGTCGAACAAATGGGCGAACCCCACCGCACGACTGCCGGCCCATTCGGCAGACACAACCGCATTCGCCAGCGCATTGGCAACGTCATCGCTCGCGCCGGCGCGTATGGCCGCGCGCCGGGCGATATCGTGGGCTTCCTGTGTTTCAAGGCGCACTGTCACTCCCTTCGGTTGATGCGACTGAACAATCGCGGCACACGGGCACAATCTACACCGCGTCCTCGCTCAACACCATCAGTTGCGTGTTGCCGCCCGCGGCGCTCGCGTTGACGGTCGTGACACGCTCGCGCACGAGTTGCGTCCAGTCGTACTGCCCGTCCGCGCCTGGCTGTACCAGCGCCGTCATGCGCTCTGCCGCCGCCACGCGAAGCTCCGAAAGCGCAGGATGGTTCGCCGCTGCCATGACGGTATCGGGCTTCACACCAGCGACTTCCCCGCTGATCATCGCCGCAACGTCGGTCGCGTTGACTACGCGGCACGCAGCACCCAGAACCCGAGCAATATCGTCCGATACGGAGGAGCTGAACAGAAGCACCGTATTGCCGAATGCACTGGCAACCATTGCCTGTTCGAGCACGACGGCAGGCGTTTCGCCAGTGCAGAGAACCTGTCCTCGCGGCAACAGTTCCACTGTGTTCTCTTCGCCGGTCAGCGCCGGCAAGCTGAGTGTCGTCGTACGGCTCACCAGTGCATCGAGGCTCTGTTTGCACATTCCGAGCCTCGTGCGCTGGCCGGAATCGGTGCTTCGTGCCGTCGCGAGCTCGAACAGTGCGTTCACGCGATCAAGGCCGGACTTCTTCGCCGTTGCCATCTCTCCCTGGCGATTCTTGAGCTTCCCTCCTGCAGATTCGACTGGGAATTCGAAGAACTTTTCGCTGACCGCTTGGGCCGTTTGCGCAAATGGCCCCGCCTCGGCATCAAAAGCTGCCGCTGCTGGCGGCGCGGTGAGCGCGTACAGCGTGAGGGGACCGCCGAGCATCGGTCCCGTGCCGCAGGCACCCACGCCGCCGAACGGCTGCATGCCGGGCACCGTGCCATGCATCGCACGGTTCACGCACACGCTGTTGGCATTCGAGGCCGAAAGCAGCTTTCCGGCCGCTTCGTTGATTCGCGTGTGCAGCCCCTGTACACCACAACCGATAGCATTCAGGGCTGCCAACAGGGCGTCCATCTCACCGGTCTTGTATCGGACGACATGGAGCACTGGCCCGGAAATCCTTGCGTTTATCGTTGCGAGCGCATCCAGATCGCGTACGTCGATAATCGCCGGGGCGACGAAGTTGCCCTTTGCCGAGTCTGCGGACAGCTTTCCACGAACGACTGCATAACCAAGGCGGCGCATCTGCTCGATATAGACTTCGGCGCGATCCTTCGCCTCGCGCGTTGCGAGCGGCCCGATATCCGTGCCGGCAAATAGCGGATTACCGGTGTTGCGTTCGCTGAGCATGCCCTTGAGCATCTTCAGCACTTTCTCTGCTGTCGAATCTTGCAGACAGAGCAGCCGCAGCGACGTAGCGCGTTGCCCGGCGCAACTGAATGCGGAAATCATGGCGTCCGAGATGACCTGCTCAGGCAGCGCCGAGCTATCCACGATCATCGCGTTGACGCTGCCCACCTGTGCAAGGAACTTCGGCTGACGCGCTCGCTTTGCGAGCAGCAGCCCGGCGGCTCTCGCCGACTCCGCCGAGCCGGCGAACAGGACGCCCGTCACCTCTTCGGAGATCAGCAACTCGCGGCCCACCATCGAGCCCGCGCCGAGCAGCACCTGCAGCACGTCCTTGGGCAGGCCGCTGCGATAGAAGGCGCGCGCCGCCTCGTAGGCAACGAGTGAGGCCTTCGAGGAAGGCTTCGCGACGACGACATTGCCCGCGGCAAGCGACGCCGCAACGTGCCCGACAAAGGTCGCGAGCGGTGACGACACCGGCGTTACACTCGCAACGACGCCGAGGCCGCTGCGCGAGCGCAGCCGAGTGTCTGCCTTGACCTGCAGCGCATAGAGCCGGCACAAATTGACCGCGGTGCGGACTTCTTCTGCGGCCTCTGCCAGCGTCGCGCCATTCTCCAGCACGAGCAGCGCGCCCAGGTGCGTGATCGATGCCTCCAGTTCGTCGGACATCCTTTCGAGCATGTCGGCGCGCTGATTGGCATCGAAATGCGCCCAGCGCATGGACGCCTCTTTTGCTGCGGCGATGGCGCGCGCAACCGCGGACGTACGGCAAAAGGAAATGCTGCCGACGACTTCGGTCGTATCGCCTGCGCTGTATACGAGATGTGTCGAATCGGATTCGATATCGCCGTTGTCTGCCACAAGCGATTGCGCGGAAATGCGGTTCGCGCGAATGCTGCTCACTGCGGCGTCGAAATCCGCTGAATTGCCATACGAAATCGCAGCGGCATTCACTCGCCCAGGGAGCAGGTTGACCGGGCTCGCAATACCCGCGTGCGGCTTGCCATGCGTGCGCGCGGCCTTCGCGACAGGATCTTCGACGATATCGGCAATGCTCACGGCCGGATCGACGATCTGGTTCACGAACGATGAATTCGCACCATTCTCGAGCAGGCGGCGCACCAGATACGCGAGCAGCGTTGCATGCGGGCCAACCGGCGCATAAATGCGGCAGGGCCGGCCAAGCTTCGTTTTGCCGACCACCTGGTCGTACACCGTCTCGCCCATGCCGTGCAGGCACTGAAACTCATAGTCCTTGTTGCCTGCGAGCGTGTGAACCGCGGCAATGGTGAAAGCGTTGTGCGACGCGAACTGCGGAAAAATGGCGTCCGGCGCATCGAGCAACACCTTCGCGCACGCGATGTAGCTCACGTCAGAATGCACTTTTCGCGTGAACACCGGATAGCCCTGCAAACCCGCATCCTGCGCGAGTTTGATTTCCGTGTCCCAATACGCGCCCTTCACGAGACGAATATTGATACGCCGGCCCGTCGAGCGCGCGAGCGCTACGATCCAGTCCGCAACTGCGTGGCCGCGCTTCTGATAGGCCTGCAGCGAAATGCCGATACCGTTCCAGCCGCGCAACGATGGATCGTTGCACAGCAATTCGAGCATCTCGAGCGTCAGTTCGAAACGCGCGGACTCTTCCTGATCCAGGTGAAAGCCAATGCCGTACTTCTTCGCCAGTTGCGCCAGCTCGAGCAAGCGCGGGTAGAGTTCCGCGAGCACCCTGTCGCGCTGCGCGAGTTCGTAGCGCGGATGGAGGCCTGAAATCTTCACGGAAACACCCGGCCCGTCGATGGGTCCACGGCCCTGTGCGTCCTTGCCGATTGCCTCGATGGCGTGCCGGTACGATTCGAAATAGGCTTGCGCATCTTCGTCGGTGAGCGCGGCCTCGCCTAGCATGTCGTACGAGTAGCGGTAGCCGCCGCTCTCCCGGCCCTTCGCCGCGCCAATCGCTTCTTCGATAGTCTGCCCGGTCACGAACTGCTTGCCGAGCATGCGCATCGCGTACGCGACGCCCGCGCGAACCACGGCCTCGCCGCCCTTGCGCACCACGCGTGTCAGCGCTTCGGCGAGGGCGTTTTCATCGGGCTGCTTCAGCAGCTTGCCCGTGACGAGCAAACCCCAGGCCGTTGCATTGACGAACATCGACGGCGACTTCCCGACGTGCGCGCGCCAGTCGGCGTCGACGATCTTGTCGCGAATGAGCTGGTTGCGCGTCTGCGTGTCCGGAATGCGCAGCATGGCCTCCGCGAGACACATGAGCGCAATGCCTTCGCGGCTGTCCAGCGAGAACTCCTGCGTGAGCAGATCGACGCCCCCCGCGTCGATGCGCGCGTCGCGCACCCCTTGCGCCAGGCGCGCAGCGAGTTCCTGCGCTTTCGCCAGCGTGGCAGCATCCAATTGCGCGCGGCGCATGAGCGTCTGGACCACTGCCTCCTCAGAAAGCGCAGAAGCCTCGGCAATGCGTTGACGCAGGACGGAAAGGTTCGCCGTGCCAGTTTGAGTTGCTTTCATTTCTGACAACATGATTTGATGACCTGGTAGGGGTGCTTCGGATTACGAATTACAAGCAGCGGGTTCAAAGCGGTGGTGGATCAACCTTGCTAGATCGCGTTCGCCGTGCCTCTGAGGCGTTCGGTTCTGCGGCGCAGCAGTTCGAGCGTCACGAGCAGTAACGTCGAGATCACGACAAGAATGGTCGCCACGGCGAGAATCGTCGGACTGAGCTGTTCACGGATACCGGACCACATCTGGCGCGGGATCGTCTTCTGATCGGGTCCGGTCAGGAAGAGCGCGACGACGATTTCATCGAAGGAAGTCGCGAACGCGAAGAGCGCACCTGAAATCACGCCCGGCGCGATGATCGGGAGCTTCACCTGCAGGAACACGCGAAGCGGAGAGGCGCCGAGGCTTCGGCCCGCCCGCGAGAGCGTTTCGTTGAAGCCGGCCAGCGTCGCCGTCACGGTGACGACCACGAAGGGCACACCCAGCGCCGCGTGCGCGAGAATCAGCCCGGTGAGGCTGCTCGTCAGGCCCAGCGGGCTGAACGCGAAGTACACGCCAACGGCCGTGATGATGAGCGGCACGATCATCGGCGAAACGAGTAGACCGGTAATCACGGCCTTGCCCTTCAAGCGCGGGCTCGTCAGCCCGAGCGAAGCCGTCACGCCAAGCACCGTTGCGATCACCGTCGACGAGAATGCCGTGATGAGTGTGTTGTTCAGCGCCAGCATCCAGTCGGGGCTGCCGAGAAAGTCCTGGTACCACCGCAGGCTCAAGCCCGGCAGCGGGTACGTGAAGTACGGCTGCGAGCTGAACGAAAGCGGCATCACCACGAGCACGGGCAGCACGAGGAATAGCAGCACGGCAAGCGAGACACCCAGGTGAGTGAATCGTCCAAGACGGCCCCAGACCGTCACATAGGCTGGAAAATTGAACATGTGATTACCCCAGTTTGATGCCGCCGCCAGTGAGCTTCACGAAGAGGCCGTAGATGATGAGCACGCCCACGAGCAGGATCGATGCGAGTGCGCTCGCGAGCCCCCAGTTCAAGGTCGTATTGACGTGATTCGCGATGTAGTAGCTCGCGAGCTGGTCATCGGGGCCGCCCACGATTGCCGGCGTAATGTAGTAGCCCACCGCGAGAATGAACGTCAGCATCCCGGCGGCGCCCACGCCCGGCAATGTTTGCGGGAAATAGGCCTGGAAGAACGAACGCACGGGACCGGCGCCGAGCGAGCGCGCTGCCTTCATGTAAATGTGCGGCACGCCCTTCATCACGCTGTAGAGCGAAAGAATCGCGTACGGAAGGAGAATGTGCGTCATCGCCACCAGCACGCCAAAGCGGTTGTAAATGAGCGACACGCCGTGCTTCGACAGCCCCAGGTGAATCAGCAAGTCATTCAGGACGCCATGCGTTTGCAGCACGACGACCCATGCCGTGGTGCGAACCAGGATCGACGTCCAGAACGGCAACAGCACCATGATCATGAAGAGATTGCTGTACTTCGCGGGCAAATTCGCCAGAAAGTACGCAACCGGATAGCCGAGCAAAATGCAAAGCAGGCTGACCGCAAGACTCACCCACGCCGTGCGCAAAAACACGCCTACATAAAGCCGCTCGCCGTCCGGCTGGCGCACGATGGCGCCGTGCTCATCGCGCTCGAAATCGAACGCTTTCAGGTAGTACCCGAAGGTCCACGGCGACGAGGCGTACTTGAGCGTCGACCACGCCTGCAATTCGCCCCACCGCGAGTCGATATTCGACAGCCGCTCGCGCCATGTCCCCTCGCTGCTCTCGTCGATATGGCGCGCGGTCTTCATGATCAGGCTGCGCATGCCGCTCTCGTCGTAGTTCAGCCGGGAGGCGACGCGGCTCACACCGTCCGTCCCCTTGGCGACGGTCAGGTCCTGCCCGAACGCGGCGTAGATCTGCTCGCCGGGCAACTGGCCGCTTGCGGGGTCCCACGCGCGCAACAGCGCCGCGGCATGCGGGAGTTCCTGCGAGACCGTCGGGTCGCGGAAGCTCTTCGTCAGAAGGCTGCCGATGGGAACGAGGAAGGTGACGAGGAGGAATGCGAACAACGGAAAGACCAGCAGCATGGCCTTCGTGCGCTCCGTACGTTCCGCACTACGGAGTTTCGCCTTGAGGCTTTTCGAGTCTGCGACGACAACCTGCGCGGCGTCGCCTGTCGGGATAACCATATCAGTCGGTAGAATCATCGTAGTCCAGCGGTAGCGACCGCGTCCTCCTCGTCAATGCAACTGCAGATACGTTTATGCGGAGTTCATCCAGTCAGGATGCCTGATGAATTTACGGATTCTCTTCGTATCGATTCGAAGCCATCCACACCGGAGAACCGGTCTACGCCGCGACTATTGCAAGGCCCGGCAGGCGTCGGCCATCCAGCCTATCTGCACGGAGTCGCCAATACGCAGCTGACGCGCGACACCGTCATTGGGCAGCTTCACGATGAAATCATTGCGCCCGCACACCTGCATGACGACGCGCAGGTGGTCGCCGTAATAAATGAGGTCCTTCACACCGCCGTCGAACACGTTGTCACACGCGCGCGCGTGCTCGCCTACCGCCACACGCTCGGGCCGCAGCGACACGCAAGCGGAACCCGAGGTGCGAATCGCGGCGCCCGTGCTCGCGCGTATCGTCGCCCCGCCATCGAGCTTGACGGTGCACGCTTGGCTTTCGACCGAAGCCACCGTGCCCTTCAGTTCGTTACTCTCGCCGATAAAGCGCGCAACGAAGGCGTTTTCGGGCTTTTCATACAGATCGGCGGGCGGCGCAAGCTGCTGAATGATGCCGTTGTTGAAGACCGCGATGCGGTCAGACATCGTCATGGCTTCGCTCTGGTCGTGCGTCACGTACACGACGGTCAGCCCGCTTTGTTCGTGAATCTGCTTGATTTCGTACTGCATCTGCTCGCGCAGTTGCTTGTCCAGCGCGCCAAGCGGCTCGTCCATCAGCACGAGCGCGGGCTCGAAGACCAGTGCGCGAGCCACCGCGATGCGTTGCTGCTGGCCGCCGGAAAGCTGGCCGGGCATGCGGTTCGCGAACTTCTCCATGTTCACCATCGCGAGCGCGCGGCTCACCTTGCGGGCGATTTCATCCTTCGCAATCTTGCGGACCTTCAGCGGAAACGCCAGGTTTTCCGCCACGGATTTATGCGGGAAAAGCGCGTAGCTCTGAAAGACCATGCCGATATTGCGCCGCTCCGGCGGAATGCGGTTGATCGGCTTCCCCTGCAGCAAAATCTCGCCGTGCGTGGCCGTCTCGAAGCCGGCCAGCATCATGAGACATGTCGTCTTGCCCGACCCGGACGGTCCAAGCATTGTGAGAAACTCGCCCTCGCGAATATCGAGGTTGAGGTTTTTCACCACGAGGGTCTCACCGTCGTAGGTCTTTTGAACGTTCTTGAAAGAGACAATGGTCGACATCACAACTCTCCAGAGGAAGCCACACTCGGTGGTCAGGCGCCGAACTTCCAGTCACGAGCCGGCAGATACGTTTCCTTCACCACACGCGGCGAGGCCCAGCGCAGGAGATTCAAATAAGAACCCGCCTTGTCGTTGGTGCCGCTAGCGCGGCCGCCGCCGAACGGCTGCTGGCCGATCATCGCGCCGGTCGGCTTGTCGTTCAGGTACAGGTTGCCCGCGGCGTTCACCAGCACGGCCTCGGCCTGATGAAGCGCGAAACGGTCCGTGCAGAAGATCGAACCGGTGAGCGCGTACGGACTCGTCGAATCGATGAGTTCGAGCGTTTCGTCCCACTTGGTGTCTTCATAGACGAATACCGACAACACCGGGCCAAAGAGCTCTTCCTTCATGAGCGCGTGATGCGGGTCGCTCACTTCGAACACCGTCGGCTCGACGAACCAGCCCGGCTCGGACCAGGTCTTGCCCCCGGAAACGAGCTTCACAGCCGAGTCGTCCTTCGCCGCGGCAATCACGCGGCTCAGCTTCTGATGCGAAGCCTGCGAGATCACCGCGCCCATGAACGTGCTGAAATCGGCGACATCGCCCACCTTGAGTTCGGCGAGGCGCTCGCGAAGCTGCTGGCTGACCGCGGCCCACAGGCTGCGCGGAATGTATGCGCGCGATGCGGCGCTGCACTTCTGGCCTTGATATTCGAACGCGCCGCGCACGAGCGCGATTGCGACCTCGGACGCATTGGCCGACGCATGCGCGAGTACGAAGTCCTTGCCACCCGTTTCGCCGACAAGACGCGGGATCGTGCGGAACGAGTCCACCTTCGACGCCACGCCCTTCCACAGCGACTGGAACACCGCGGACGACCCGGTGAAGTGAATGCCTGCGAGATCGGGCGACGAGAGCGCAACACGCGTCGTCAATTCGGCTTCGCCGGGAACGAAGTTGATCACGCCCGGCGGCAAGCCGGCTTCTTCGAGCGCTTCGAAGAAGATGTAATTCGCGAGCGCCGACTTTTCGGACGGCTTCCACAGCACCGTGTTGCCCATGATGGCCGGCGCCGTGGTCAGATTCGCGCCGATCGCTGTGAAATTGAACGGCGACACCGCATAGACGAAACCTTCGAGCGGCCGCCAGTCCGCACGATTCACCGCGGTCGGGACCGACATCGGCTGCTCGGCGTACACGCGCTGCGCGTTATACGCATTGAAACGCAGGAAGTCGATGAGTTCGCAGGCGCTGTCCGGCTCCGCCTGGTCGAGCGTCTTGCTTTGGCCTAGCATCGTGGCAGCGTTGATCTTTGCGCGCAGACGCGTCGCCACGATATCGGCGGCCCGATGCAGAATCGTGGCACGGCTTGCGTGCGTGAGGCTGGCCCATTCGCGCGCAACGCTCTTCGAGCTGGAGATCGCTTCCTTGATCTGCGATTCCGACGGGCGATGAATACGCGCGAGCACGCGCTGCGTATCGTGAGGAGCCCGAACCTCTGTGACTTCGTTGGAGAAGTACCGCTTGCCGCCGATGACGGTCGGAATTTCTACGACTTCACGCTGCTCGAGCGCACGGCGCAACGCGGCGCCAGCTTCGGTGCCTTCGCCAAATTGAACTTCGGCTTCATTCGCCGGCAACGGAAATTGTGGACCTGAAATCACGCTTGCTCCTTACCAGAAAAGTGGGACGAGTCGCCCGGGAACCTACCGGCATCACCCCGGGAGAACCCTTACCTGGCGCAGGTTTGCGGGGTTCTCAAGGCACCAGCGACGCTCAGTGTTCAGACTAGGGCGTGCAAAAAGAACGGCCGCTTATTTCACGTGGCTTTATGTTGTGGATCGTTGCCCCTTATGTACGAAGGTCGAGGCCGCAACGCTGAACACACATCAAGCTTGCCCGCCAAAAAACACTGAACATACGTTCAATGCATAATGCACTGAGGCGACTATATATGTGTTCAGCCGGATTTCAAAAATGATTTTATGAGGGTTTACGCGTAAACAATCTGACGATATTCACGTTAGTGGGGTAACTACCGCCGCCAAACAATGCTGAATGATTGAACATCAGTTCAGTGTTTACGGATAATAGAAGCCGCTATACTTCTGCTTCCTGTGAACGAATGTTCAGCTTTTTTGTGGCGTCGCAACGCCCTTTTCCTGACTGAGGACAGCACCATGCGTCACGCCGTGGAACCCATCGTTAAGGTCGATACGCGCAAGGAAGAACCCGTGGAGTACGACGGCATGCGTCTAAAACTGATCGACGCCACGCTGGACGTCGTGGGAGAGGTCGGACTGGAAAACCTGACGATCAGGAAGGTGAGCGAACACGCAGGCGTTTCAGTGGGCCTCGTGCACCATCACTTCGAGAACAAGAGCAATCTCGTCTACAAGACATTCGTCTACATGATCCGGAGCGTTCGCAATCAGCTGATTGCGGGCCGGCGCGATATTCGCGACCCGATCGAGCGCGTGAAATTCACCGTCGACCTGTGCTTTAGCGACGAGGTCATGAGCCCAGGCGCTGCCAACGTCTGGCCGCATATGTGGAGTTCGTCGGCGCATGAAGCCCAGGTTCAACGTCTATGCGCAGCGTTTTCGCGGCGCCTGCGCTCGAATTTCATTCACGATTTTCGGCAGGCCGGTTGCGATGCGACGATGGCAAACATCTACGCAATCCAGTCGCTAGCGCTCGTGCATGGTCTGTGGATCGAACATCGCGTGGCCGGCACGATTACGATCGACGAGGTGTTAGGAATTTTTCACGGCATGATCGACAACGCGACGAATCAAGGATGGAAAGCAAGCTTCAGGCGCCTCACCCCTTCACGGCACTGACGAAGTCTCGCGCTATTCGTCGTCGGTCTCGCCGACCTCTTCCGGCTTCAGCGAGAGGGCCTTGGCGATATCGCGCGCGACCTGTCGCTCGAATGCGCGTCGAATGAGGTCGTACAGGTCGTTGGGGAGATGGCCGAGTTCGTTTTCCCGATACGAAAGAAAGAACGAACGGGTCAGCCGTCCATACGGCCGGCCGTGGCGCGAAAACGCGGTCAACGGAACCACACGCACTTCGGGCACGTAGTGACGCGATTGCCACAAGCACAATGGCGTCGTGATGGCGAAACCCAGGCCCGCAGCAACAAGGCTGAGCATAGGATCCGTGGCGTCGAATTCGCAGGTACGCTCGATGTTTTCGCCGTGTGACGAAAGATACGAGTCGATGTGCTGGCCAATGACCGAGCGCGCGCTGTATCGAATGAATTGCAGATGGGTGCTGAGTTCGGCCAGCGTCGTGAAGCGGTCGACTTCAAAACTGCCCGGCAGCACAACGACATACGGCTCGGAAAACAGCTTTCTCTTGCGGATGCCGGCAGCGTGCGAGGCGCTGCTCGTCGTCACGGCCATATCGAGTTGCCGCGCTTCGAGCTGCCCGTCGAGCGTGGGCGTGATGCCGGACCACAGGCGAATATGGTGCGAGGTGCCCGACAACGCTTTAATGGCGATGGGCCCAATCGTCGCCGCAAACGAATCGACACACCCGAGGCGCACGACGACGCGCTTGGCACGCGTGACGTTACGCACGCTCTCGACCATTTGATCCGCGCCCTGCAGCAAAACGGTGGCGTGTTCGAATAGCCGCTGACCTGCCGCTGTTGGTCGTGCGGGGCGCGTTGCGCGGTCGAGCAAGGTCGTATCGAGCAGAGTTTCGAGCGCCTTGATGCGTTGCGAAACCCCTGCCTGCGAGATGGCGAGGCGATTGGCAGCATCCGAAATCGAACCGGCCTCCACCACCGCGACCCAGCTGGCGAGGAGGTCCCAATCAGGATATTTTTCTGGCGACGCGTTGTCTTTCATGGCTGTGGACGAATGCTTCCCCAAAATTTAACACGTCTCGAACGCGTCGTTTGCGCTAAGCCGGCCGCACACTTAATCGGCGCACCTCACCGCTTCGAGCGCAGCGAGCACATCATCAGCGCCAGCGGGGAGCTTCCGAACTGTGTCGCATGCGCTATCCAGAAGCGCAGCCATGTCACGTTGAGGCGCATGGCAAACGAGGCCTGACTCACCGCTCGCCTCGAGTTCACTACGCCATTTGCCAGCAATCTCGACTTCTACGACATGCACGCCACTGTCGGGCACGCCATAGTGCTGCGCGGCGAAAGCACCACCGAGCTTCCCGTTGACGACCCACGAGCGCGCGTGCGCCTGGGCGGCATCGGTGAGCGCAGCGACGAGCAGACGATCGCACGCAGCGCCCTGGTGAGTGCCCAGGTTGAAGTCGGTTCCGCCCGCCTGCTCGCGGTATGGGGAGAGCCACGAACTCGCGTGCGAAACAAGGACCGCAATGTTCTCGTGAATTTTCCGGAGACGAATAATCTCGGCCGTTACCGCGCGGTGAAACGGCAGCCAGTAAGCGGCGACGCGCGCATCGACCACGGCCTCGTCCGGTTCGCAGCCCGGCGGATACAGCGGCTCGCCGCGCGACGTGTGCGTCCGGCACAGTCCCACACGGTTCAAACGCGGCGACAGCGACCGATTGTCGGTGGCCACATTGAAGTCGATCACACAGGGATGCACCGACGACGCAATAGTCGACATGCCGCGTTCGCGCGCAGTGGCGATCCACGCCACGCCTGCCGGGTCCGAGAGGCGCCCGTCTATCGGCGCCCAGGCCGGATTCGACAGCAACTCCACCGGCACCCGGCTGCCGATGTGGGGCGCCACCACCACCACCGGCCTGTCACCGCGAACAATGGCCCCGAAATTTTCGCTCTGCATGCACTCACCCCCGTCACGATGCGTGACCGCCGCCTGGCTGCGGTCCTTGTGCGAACGTACATCGATCTCCGGCGGCGCACGCTAGCGTAAGCCACGCTTTCACTTTTCATAACCGCGGCTTAATCAAAGCTGTGATGCGTCGTGCGGTACGAATAACTTGAAGGAATGCCAGCGTGAAAATAAAGCGCATTGACGCGCTGCCTTCCCGATTCAATACTCAGCGAACATTCGCACGCAGACTGCATTCACGAGGCCGTCCCTATGGTCCACTTAGCATACCGAATAAGAAAGAGCAACGTGGTGCACGCCGCTTCTGCTATCTATAAGCGCAGTTGAAGTCCCCGCATGCGCGGATGCCGCTCGTTATGCTGGCAGCGCCGAATTGCCCATGGCTGACCAACCTGTTTGGATCGTACCTTGATACGGACCTATACCGCCTTCCTTCTCCTCGGACTCTTCTGGGGATCCAATTTCATCTACATGAAATGGGCGGCTGCTTTCATCAGCCCAGGTCAGATATCGTTCTTGCGCGTACTGTTCGGGTTCATACCGCTCGCCGCTCTCGCGTGGCGCCAGGGGGTACTGAGACTTGGCCAGATCCGTCATGTGCATCACTTCTCGATGATGGCGGCCCTCGCCACCGCCTTCAGCTACTTCGCCATGGCAAAAGGCACCGTGCTGCTTCCGTCCGGTATTGCCGGCGTGCTCGGTGGGTCGCCGGCCATTTTCACCTCGATCGCTTCGACGGTGTTTCTGCGCAACGAGAAGATGAACCGCCTGATGGTATGCGGCGTTGCGGTGGGCATGGCGGGTATTACGCTCATTGCACGGCCGTGGTCCGCGCTGGGTAGCGACGACCCTATCAGTCTCGTGGGCGTCGCCTGGATGATCGCG
The DNA here is from genome assembly GCF_038900775.1 of Paraburkholderia sp. JHI869. Lineage (NCBI taxonomy): Bacteria > Pseudomonadati > Pseudomonadota > Betaproteobacteria > Burkholderiales > Burkholderiaceae > Paraburkholderia > Paraburkholderia sp. JHI869. The sequence goes on along the minus strand of NZ_JAYMSC010000009.1, from coordinate 195,413 downwards.
GGTGCGATGGTTTTTGGTCTGTCGTATATCTACGTGCGGCGCTTTCTCTCTCCGACCAACCTCCCTCCGCTGGCTATCGTGACCTGGCAGATGGGCCTCGCCTTGCTGATACTTTTCGCCTTGACCGACCTCCACGGTACCGGCCAGATTTTGCAGGACGCTCGCGCAACGGCCGGCATGGTAATTGGCCTGGGTTTGCTCGGCACAGGCTCATCATTCTTGCTCTACTACTTCCTGCTTCAGCAACTGGGCGCCGTTGCGGCTTCCGGTGCCGTTTATATCACCCCCGTGATTGCGCTTTTGATCGGCTGGGCTGCGGGTGAGCACGTGGGCCAACTGGAAATCGTGGCGATGCTTTTGATACTCGGCAGCATCGCCATGCTCGAATTCGGGCGACAACGAACCGTTCAAAGCGAAGTGACGCCTGTTCAGAGCGCCGTAAGTCTTGAATGAGCCAGGCGATATCGCCGCAACGCCATTAACGGAGCCTCCATGTATCAGCGAGATGAGAACCTCGAACATTTCATTCGCGTTGCGCGATCGCTGTTCCAGGCACCAGCGCTGCCGGAAGCTGGCCGACGTTTGGCAGTGAAGGTATTCGAGCGCCTGGAACAGCCTTCCGACGACGGCAAACGAAACAGCGAGCGCTATCCCGCCTGTGATCTCCTCGATTCGGCGCTAGCACCGCTGCTCGACGACACATCCGGTATCGGCGACGCGGCACGCGCGATCAAGGTGCTTGAACCCGCCATCGGCTGGCAGCGGCGAACTTCCGGATCGAATGGAAGCAAAGACTATGTCGAGAAACACGTGAACGGCATGATCTGCGGCCCCGGTGGCATGGAAAGCCGTTACGACATCCAACTAGGGTTTTCATTGCTCGCGCCACACACGCGATACCCCGATCATCAGCATCCCCCTGAAGAAGCCTATGTGTTGATCAGCGCGGGGGAATTCCGCCAGCGCGACGGCGACTGGTTCGATCCGGGCATCGGCGGCGGCCTGCACAATACGCCCAACAGCCTGCACGCAATGCGTTCGGGAACCACTCCGCTCCTCGCGCTGTGGTGTCTCCTCGTCTAAGCGCGCATCGACGATCGACCGCCCAATCAAAGGCTCAGCAGCCCGCGATACAAACTGAAGCCGGCCACGACTGCGGCGACGAGCACGGCTGCGAATACGACTTTTTCCAGGTGCGTAAACACCGGCTGCCCGGCCTCACGCCTCGCCTTGGCGAACAACACGACGCTCGGCGCGTAAAGCAGTGAAGAAAGAAGAAGGTACTTCACGCCGCCGGCATAAAGCAGCCAGACCGCGTAAAGCACGGAAACCGCGGCAATCATCAAATCCTTGCGACGGTCCTTTTGTGACAGTTCGTAGGTCTCGCCGCGAATGGCGAGCAATAACGCATAAGTTGCCGACCAGAAGTAAGGCACGAGAATCATCGAGGTGGCGAGATAGATGAGCGAGAGGTACGTGCCCTTCGACACCAGCGTGATGAGCAGAAATATCTGCACCATGCCGTTGGTCAGCCATAAGGCGTTTGCTGGCACCTGTCTCGCGTTTTCCTTGCGCAGGAATGCGGGCATCGTGCGGTCCCGCGCGGCCGAAAACAGAATCTCCGCGCACAGCATGACCCACGAGAGCAGCGCGCCAGCCAGCGAAATGGCGAGGCCCACGCTCACGAGCACCACGCCCCAGTGTCCGATAACGTGTTCGAGCACGCCTGCCATCGAGGGGTTCTTCAACCCGGCGAGTTTAGGCTGCGTCATGATGCCGAGTGCCAGCACGTTGACGAGCACCAGCACGAGAAGCACGACGAAAAAGCCGATCACCGTGGCCTTGCCGACGCTCTTTCGGTCCGCGGCGCGCGCCGAGAAAACGGTGGCCCCTTCGATGCCGACAAATACCCAGACCGTCACGAGCATCATGTTGCGGACCTGATCCAGCACACCGCCCAGCGCCGGGTTCGAGCGCGCCCAGATATCCGTCGAAAAGACATCCAGTCTGAATGCGAGGAGGCAGATAAGAATAAAAAGAATGAGCGGAACGATCTTTGCAATCGTCGTGATCTGATTGATGAAACTCGCTTCTTTTATGCCGCGCAGCACCAGAAAATGAACGCTCCACAGCAGCACTGAAGAGCAGGCAATCGCGGGTAACGTATTGCCTTCACCGAATATGGGGAAAAAGTAGCCGAGCGTGCTGAAGAGCAGCACGTAGTACCCGACGTTGCCAAGCCAGGCGCTGATCCAGTAGCCCCACGCCGAGGCGAAGCCCATGTAATTGCCGAATCCGGCCTTGGCATAAGCGTAGACGCCGCCGTCGAGATTTGGCTTGCGGTTCGCGAGTGTCTGAAATACCAGCGCGAGGGCCAGCATGCCGAACGCGGTAATGACCCAGCCAATCAGAACGGCGCCTACGCCGGCGGAGGCGGCCATATTCTGCGGCAACGAAAAGATGCCGCCGCCGATCATCGAGCCCACGACGAGCGCGACGAGGGCGCCCAGCCGCAGCCTGTGTATGTCCCTGTGTTCCCCCGCGGCATCGAACCCGTGGGTAGCGTCGCTCATATCCGCTCCGTCTTCGCAGTTTCACGCAGTATCAGGTCGGGGCATGCGTCTCCATTGCGAGTCTAATGTTGGCAGGAATGCAGGCAAATGCAAGGAAAACGCGGTGCCACCCGAAACGGCAAGAAGCGACCGGAAGCGCCAGCAAGCGCCGTGTAATGCGCGAAGCATCTCCCGCAGTGCGATATGATCGCGCTTTACTGTGCCGGGAATCCCTACATGCAAGTGCTGGTCGACGCTGACGCCTGCCCCGCCGTCATCAAGGACATGTTGTTTCGGGCCGCGCGGCGTGCCGAAGTTCAGGTGACGCTGGTGGCAAACCAATATCTGCGCACACCGCCATCGCCGTTCATCAAGTCAATTCAGGTGCCTGCCGGATTCGACGTGGCCGACGCGCGCATCGTCGAACTGGCCGAGCCTGGCGACCTCGTCATTACCGCCGACATACCGCTAGCCGCCGCGGTGCTTGAAAAGAGCGCACAGGCGCTCGATCCGCGCGGCAACTGGTTCACGCGCGAAAATATTCAGGAACGGCTGACGATGCGCGACGTAATGGACCAACTGCGCAATGCAGGTATCGAAACGGGCGGTCCGGCGCCGTTCAGCGCGCGTGACAGCAAGGCGTTCGCCAGCCAGCTCGATCGATTCCTTGCGCGGCATAGCCCGCCACCTCGCAAGGCTGATTGATGGCGTATAGCGCGCAGACGTTTGGGATCATCGCGTCGAGATCGCCCCGAAGGCTCGTGGCCCCGAGCACGCGAATCGCGCGCGATTAGAGCCGAAATGTTCCCCGCGCGCATCTAATCCCTGTAGCGCACAGGGTTTTTTGTCAGATGATTTGACGACGAAAATGGGGCGCCACACCTGCGAGCCCCACGCTTTCCCCATCGCGACCGATCCCCCGCACGCCCCTGCGCAGCCGGACTTTCCCGCCGATCTCACATGCCAGGCGTGATGCGTATTGGGCAGCCACGATAGTTCGACATCCTTACCGATGTGCGCTTCGCTCTTGTCATCGGGCGGCGTCTTGCCTATGATCCTCAAACGCGAATCACTCTCATTCGCATCGAAACACTAACCGCTCGCGCAAACGGTTGCGCGGTTGCGTCACGTGAACCTTCTCGCCGTCTTCGTCCTTCGATGAGGTAACTCGACATGGTCCTTTCTGCCCCAGGTGAAAGTTCAATCATGAGTACAACTAATCTCAAGCCAGGTCCGCCCTCGTCCGTGCTCGACTTCGTGGCGATCGGCCTCGGGCCGTTCAACCTGAGCCTCGCCTGCCTGGCCGACCCGATCCGCGATCTGCGCGGCCTGTTCCTCGAACGCAACGAGGACTTCGACTGGCATCCCGGGATGCTGATCGACGACACCACGCTGCAAAACCCGTTTCTCGCCGATCTCGTGAGTCTCGCGGACCCCAAAAGCAAGTTCAGCTTCCTCAACTACTGCAAGCAGGAAGGCAAGCTCTATGCGTATTACATTCGCGAGCGCTTTTATCTGAGCCGCGCCGAATATAACCGCTACTGCAAATGGGCGATCAGCCAGCTTTCGAGCATCGCGTTCGGCTCGAGTGTGGAGCACGTCGAATACGATGCACAGCAAGGCCATTACGTGGTGAGCGGGCGGCATGTGCGCACCGGCCAGCCGTTCGTGCATCGCGCCGCGCGCCTCGTGATCGGCGTCGGTTCCGTGCCGCAACTGCCGCCATGCTGTGGCGAGTTGCGCGAGCATTGCATCCATAGCGCGCACTACGTCGCGCGCAAAGCCGAACTGCAAAAAAAGCGTTCGATCGCCGTGATCGGCAGCGGCCAGAGCGCGGCAGAGATCTTCTACGACCTGCTCAAGGAAAGCGACGAACACGACTACACGCTCACGTGGATCACGCGCTCGCCACGCTTCTTCCAGATGGAGAACACCAAGCTCACGCTGGAAATGATCTCGCCCGACTACATCGACTACTTCTATAACCTGCCCGACGGCGTGCGCGAAAACATCATCGCCAAGCAGGACAGCCTGTACAAAGGCGTCAACGCTTCGCTCATCAACCAGATTTACGACCTGCTCGACGACCGCCGCAGCCGTGGCAACAACAACGCGCGCCTCATCACCAATTCCGAGCTGAGCGCCTGCCATCACGACCGTATCGACGACCGCTTTCACCTGCGCTTCGTGCAGCGCGACGAGGGCGTGCAATACACGCATGTCACCGACGGCGCGATCTTCGCGACCGGCTATGGCCAGAACGTGCCCGGCTTCATCGACGGCATACGCGCACGCATCCGCTGGGACGACAAGGGACGCTACCGGCTCTCACGGAACTATGCAATCGACGTGAGCGGGCGCGAGATCTTCGTGCAGAACGCAGGGCTTTACAGCCACGGCCTGACCAATCCCGACCTCGGCATGAGCTGCTATCGCAACTCCTGCATTCTGCGCGAACTGACCGGCGTGGAGCACTACAAGATCGAGCGGCGTATCGCACTGCAGGACTTCTCGGTTCCCGACACGGAAGCGTTCGTGAAGACGCCGCTGGAGGCGCAATGAAGCTGCGCAGCACAATCATTCTGATGACGACCTTCGCCGTCGTCAGCGACGCGATCCTGATTCCGTTCTACCCACAGTTCTTCGCCGCGCGCTATGGCGTGACGAGCCCCGTGCATGCGGGCGCGTATGTGGCGTTCATTTCGATCGTCGTGATGCTCACGCTGCCGCTCTGGGCGCGCATTGCGAAGCGCCTCGACGCCATGCATCTGCTCGTCTACACGCAGTGCGCTGCGGGCGTGCTTTCGGTGGCCAGCTATTTCGCGCCGACCGTCGCGCTTTTCTGGGTGCTCTCGCTCGCGATGTTCATGTGCAAAAGCAGCTATCTGCTGATGTACCCGTACATGATGCGGCTCGAAGCGAAAGAATCGCATGCGCACACCATCGGCGTGCTTTCGGTGGTGGTGCACTTCGGCGCGATTGCGGGCGCGGTGGCGGGCGGTTTCGTCATGCAGGTCTGGGACGCGCATCACTGCATCTTCGCGATGGCCGCCGGCGACTTCGTGCAGATGGCGATTTGCCTTGCGCTGATCCGCACGCATGGCATTGCACGCCGCTGCCGGTTTGCGGGCGTTGCCGACGAAGCACAGGTCAAACGGGGTCTGCGTGCCCGCTTGCCGATCCTGCGCCTTGCGCTGCTCATGCTTGCGTTCGACTTCAGTGTGTATCTCATCCGGCCGTTCATGGCGTCGTACTGGCAAGCGGTCACGCATGCACCTGGCGAACTGGTTCCGGGGCTCGTATTCGCCATTCCCGGCATGGTCGCGCTCGTCGCGCTGCGCCTGAACAAGCGCCTCGTCAGCCAGGGCAAGCGCGTGCCCGATCACATGCTCGCGAACCTGCTGCTGTGCACCGCCGGCATGCTGCTGCAAGGCGTGGAAGCGCCGCTGTGGATCATTTTGGGCCGCGTGATGTTTGGCTGGGCGCTGTTCCAGATCGTCGTGAAGCTCGATGTGACGATGTTTGCACTGAGCACGCCCGCCTCCTATGCCGCCGATTACAGCGTCATCAACTTCTTCCAGAACCTCGGCGTGCTGCTCGCTTCGTTCGCGGCTGGCGCCATTGTCGACGAATCGGGGTTGCGTGCGCCTTTCTTCGCTGCCGCGGTGGGCCTCGTATTCACGGCGTTTGCGAGCGTCTGGCTGCTCGCGAGGCCACGCACCCAGGCCACCCTTTCCCACCCGATTGCCGAAACAGGAGTCACCGCCCGTGCGAACTGAAATTGCTGCCGACGAAATCGCGTTGCGTCATGCGCCTGCCACACGCATCGCGAGATCCGAGGTCTTTCACATCCGCCCGCTCGATGCCCAACGCGACGCGCCCACGCTGCACCGCTGGTTCGTCGAAGAGCGCGCGGCCTTCTGGAACATGCGCGACAAGAGCGTGGCCGAAGTGGCCACGTTCTATCAGGCTATCGAAGACTCGGGGCACGCGCGTGCCTGGATCGGGTCGCGGGACGGCGCACCCGCCTTCCTGTTCGAAAGCTACGACCCGGAGTACGAAGAGATCGGCGAGCACTACGACGTGCGTGCAGGCGACCTCGGCATGCACCTGTTCGTTGGGCCCGCCGCCATGCGCAGATCCGGCTATACGCGCCACGTTTTCGAAACGCTCATGGCGTTCCTGTTCGAGCGCCTTGGCGCACAACGCGTCGTTGTAGAACCGGATGCGCGTAACGCACGCATACACGCCCTGAACCGCGCGATGGGATTCGTGTACGCAAAGGACGTCGCGTTTCGAGAGAAAACCGCTTCGCTCGCGTTTTGCACGCGGGCCGATTTTTATGCAGCCATTACGCAGGATCACTAAATTCCATAAGGAAATTGCATCATGAATCACATCGCAACTCAGGCTTCCATGCAACACGTACTCCTCACGCCCCACGAGGCCGCCGCCCACCTCGCGCCCGAAGTGTGGCAGCGCGCGAACCGCATGCTGGTGCGCAAAGCCATTGCCGAATATGCGCATGAGTTGATCGTCGAGCCCCAGCGCGTGAGCGATGCGCCCGGCGAACACTACGCGCGCTATACGCTCGAATCCGACGATGGCACCCGCGTCTACACGTTCGATGCGCGCCTGCTCGCGCTGCGCCACTGGAGCATTCGCGCTGAAACGATCGTGTGCTCGCAGGACGGCGCGCCTCAACCGCTCGACGCGCTCGCCTTCATTCTCGACGTGAAAGCACGGCTTGGCATCAAGGAGGAAATGCTGCCCATTTACCTCGATGAAATCAGCAGCACGCTGTACGGCGCGGCGTACAAGGCCGTGAAAGACGGCCCGGACACGCTCGAACTCCTCGATGCCGATTTTCAGGTCATCGAGACCGCAATGAGCGAGGGCCATCCGGGCTTCGTCGCCAATAACGGCAGGCTAGGCTTCGACGCGGGCGACTATCGCGCGTTCGCCCCGGAGGCGGGCTCGCCAGTGCAGATTGTCTGGCTCGCCGTGCACAAGGAAAACGCCGCCTTCCACAGCGCCGCCGATCTCGACTATGAACAGCTCATGGAAGAGGAACTGGGCGTGGAGACGATCGCGCGCTTTCGCTCGGCGCTCGAAGCGCGTGGCGTGGACTTCGCCGACTATCGGCTGATGCCGGCGCACCCGTGGCAGTGGTTCAACAAACTCTCGATCGCATTCGCGAGTTATGTCGCCACCAATCGCATCATTTGCCTCGGCTTCGGCGAAGACCGCTATCTGCCCCAGCAGTCGATCCGCACGTTCTTCAATCTCTCGGACCGCTCGAAACGCTACGTAAAAACGTCGCTCTCGATTCTCAACATGGGCTTCATGCGCGGACTCTCGCCGTACTACATGTCGGGCACGCCGGCCATCAACGACTTCATCAAAGGGCTCGTGGCGAGCGATCCGTATCTGCAGGAAAAAGGGTTCACCATCTTGCGCGAGGTGGCCTCCATCGGCTTTCGCAACCGCTACTATGAAGCGGCCGTCCAGGCGGATAGCCCCTACAAGAAAATGTTTTCTGCGCTCTGGCGCGAGAATCCGCTCAGTCTCGCGGGGCCGGGCCAGCGGCTCATGACCATGGCCGCGCTGCTGCACACGGACCGCCACGGCGAAGCGTTGCTGCCCGCGCTGATCGAGGCGTCGGGGCTCACGGCGCAAGCGTGGCTCGAACGCTACATGGAGGCGTATCTCGCGCCGCTCGTCCATTGCTTCTACGCGCACGATCTCGTGTTCATGCCGCACGGCGAGAACCTTATCCTCGTGCTCGAAAATCATGTGCCTGTGCGCGCGATCATGAAGGACATCGCGGAAGAATCGGCCATCCTCAACAAGGATGCACCGCTTCCCGAAAACGTGAAGCGGCTCGCCGTGGACGTGCCCGAGCGCGTGAAGCTGCTCGCGATCTTCATCGACGTGTTCGACGGCTTTTTCCGCTACATGAACCAGGTGCTCGTCGAGCATGGGTGCTGCACGGAAGACCTGTTCTGGAACACGGTGGCGCGCTGCGTGGCGCGCTATCAAGACGAACACCCGCAACTAGCAGACAAATACGCCGAATACGATCTCTTCGCGCCCGAGTTCCTGCACTCGTGCCTGAACCGTCTGCAACTGGGCAACAACCTGCAGATGGTCAATCTCGCCGATCCCGCGGGCAATCTGAAGATGGCGGGCAATCTGCGCAATCCGCTCGCGGGCAGGCGCGGCGCGCTGCAAGACGCCGCGCACGCCAACGGCATGCGCGCCGAAGCGGTCGCGGCGTAAGCATGGCGCAGAACCGCGCGCTCGACGACATGCTGCGTCTCGCTGCGCGGCTCGTGCCGGGGTTGCAGGGCGTGGTGGCAGCGCGCCCTGCACAAGGCAACGTGCACACACGCCCTGCATCGCCTGGCAGCGGCGACAATCGCGCAGCGCTCGCAGCGATGCTTGACTACTGGTCGCGCACCTACCCCGAGGCGGGCCGCCCCTACTGGTCGTCGCGCTGCTGGGGCATCCTGATCTGGCAACCGCTCTATTTGAGCGTGATCGGAGTGCATGCGGCTGGTGTGTCGCTGTCGCTGGAAGACATCGCGCAGCCCATTGCCGACGGATGGACCCGCGAGGTCCGCCTACGCGATCACGTGCCGGCGCAGGGAGACACGCACGCGTTGATCACGCACGCCGCGCGCGAAATCACTTCGTGTTGCGAACAGATGCACGACGAGCTGATGGCGGTGATCCGCCTGAACCCGGCATCGTCGCGCGGCACGCAAGCCGACGTGGTGCTCGCCGCCCTGCTTGCGGCGCGCAAGGCGCGGCCCGAATGGCGCAACGCACAGGTCGAGGCGCTTGGCCAGCAGTGGCTCGCGGCGCTCGGACTGGAAGGCCACTCAGGGTACTTCCCGTTCTCGCGCCCGGACGGCGCGAAGGCACTCGCGCTGGAGCGCCGCACGTGCTGCTACCACTACCGTCGCCGCGACGGCGAACTCTGCAGCACCTGCCCGCGGCTCGCCAGGCATGAACGCATCGTGCGCCTGAACGCGCAACACGAAACAGGATGAAACCGACCGATGAACGATATCAGTGACCTCGCGCATCTCGCGCTGCCGCCCGATACGGAGGAAGCGCACGTGCAGCTGCCCGCGAGCGCCTATTTCGATGAGGCGCTGTTCGAGCGCGAGATGGCGCGCATCTTCGCGCATTCGGCGCGCTACGTGGGCCACGAACAGTCGGTGCCCGAGCGCGGCGACTGGCGGCACCTGCCGCAGGACGAAGGCGGCCGCGTGCTGGTGCGCGGCGAGAACGGCGTGCAATTGCTCTCGAACGTGTGCCGCCATCGGCAGGCGCTCATGCTGGGCGGCATGGCTGGCAACATCAACTCACCCGCGCAAGGCAACCTCGCCGCCAGCGGCGGCAACATCGTGTGCCCCTTGCATCGCTGGACATACGCCCCAGGCGGCGAGCTGATCGGCGCGCCCGAGTTCGAGCGCAAACCCTGCCGCAATCTCGAACGCTTCGAACTGCGAAATTGTCATGGCCTGCTCTACGAAGGCCCACGCGAGCCTGCGCGCGACATGGCGCCCGTATTCGCGCGCCCCGAGTTCGACTTCTCGGACTACGTGCTCGATCACGTCGAAACGCATACCTGCCGGTACAACTGGAAGACCTTTATCGAAGTCTATCTGGAGGATTATCACGTAGCGCCGTTTCATCCCGGGCTCGGGCGTTTCGTGACCTGCGAAACGCTCGACTGGGAATTCTCCGAGACGTACAGCATGCAGCGCGTGGGTGTGCACGCCGCGCTGGCGCAGCCGGGCTCGGAAATTTATCGCGCGTGGCACGACAAGCTGCTCGAGTATCGCAGCGGCGCGGCGCCCGAGTTCGGCGCCATCTGGCTCGCGTATTTCCCGACACAGATGATCGAGCTATACCCGCACGTGCTCGTGGTTTCGACGCTCTATCCGAAGAGCCCGCAGGAAACGCTCAACGTCGTGGAGTTCTACTACCCCGAGGAAATCGCGGCATTCGAGCGCGAATTCATAGAGGCGCAACGCGCCGCGTATCTGGAAACGATGATCGAGGACGACGAGATCGCCGAGCGCATGGACGCGGGACGCCTGCGCCTGAATCGGCGCGGCATCAGCGACGCCGGGCCGTATCAGTCGCCGCTCGAAGACGGCATGCGCCATTTCCACGCGTGGTACCGCCGCGCGTTGGCGTCGCCTCTCGCGTGAAGGCTCCGCCCGAACCGCATCGTAAGCAGCTGTCACGCATTCGTAATCTTCAAGCCCGATCATTCCCCGCTTGGCTACGTGAGAAGGCTCGCACCCGCAAGCTCGGGGTGACGGGCACGAAGCAACTTCGGGGATCGTCGTTCGAGAAAGTCCAACAACGAATGGAGATCGACCATGCTGCAAATACACCGTCTAATGACTTCCGGGATCGTCGCTTTTGCTCTGACGAATTACGCACACGCTGCCGTCGACCTGATCGCCAACGGCCAGTTGAGCGGGACGATCGGCGACCGCGCCACGCAAACCGCCGCCCCGCTCGAAAACGGCGCGGCGGGCAATCTGCTCGGCGGCCTGGGCTCGGGCCTCGCCTATGCGGGCTGCGATACGTTCCTCGCGCTGCCCGACCGCGGGCCGAACGCCGTCTCGTACAACGCGGCAGTCGACGACACCGTCTCGTACATCAACCGCTTCCAGACCTTGCGCCTGCGCCTGCGTCCCGCCGCTGCGGGCGCCGCGCTGCCGTACACGCTCACGCCCGAACTGCGCGCCACCACGCTCCTGCACACGCAGGATGCGCTCGTCTACGGAAGCGGTGCGGCCCAAGGCCTCGGGAACGGTGCGCCCGCGCTCAACACGCGTGAGCGCACGCATTACTTCACCGGCCGCTCGGATAATTTCGCGCCCACGCATCTCTCGACCTGGCCGCTCGACGCGCGCCTCGATCCCGAGAGCATCCGCGTGAGCAACGACGGCGAGAGCGTCTATATCTCCGACGAATACGGCCCGTACATCTATCGCTTCGACCGCCGCACTGGCCGCCGCGTTGATGTCATCAAGGTGCCCGATACTTTCGCTGTTTCCGCGTTGAGCCCCGTCGGCAACACCGAGATCAGCGCGAACACGTCGGGCCGCGTGGCGAACAAGGGCATGGAAGGGCTCGCCATCTCGCCGGACGGCAAGACGCTCTTCGGCGCGATGCAAAGCCCCCTGCTGCAGGACGGCGGTACGAGCGGCGGCTATACGCGCATCCTGCGCATCGATTTGCGTTCGGGCAAGTCGCAGCAGTTCGCGTATCCGCTCACCAACATCGGCACCGCCGCGAAGCCGAAGTATCCGACCATCAGCGACGTGGTCGCCGTCAACGATCATCAGCTCTTGATGGATGAGCGCGACGGCAACGGCCTGGGCGACGACTCCACAGCGTCGTTCAAGAAGGTCTTTCTCGTCGATCTCAATGGCGCGCAGGACGTGAGCCAGGTGAGCGGCGCGGCGGGACTCGCGCCCTATGCGATGACCAAGACGCTGTTCCTCGACGTGGTCGCGGTGCTGAGCGCGCACGGCTACGCGGCCGCCGATATTCCGGCGAAGCTCGAAGGCCTGGCGTTCGGCGAAGACGTCACCGTGAACGGCGTGCGCAAGCACACGCTCTTCATTGCGAACGACAACGATTTTCTCGGCACGATTACCGACACGCATCACCCGAATGGCATCGCGAACCCGAACCAGTTCTTCGTATTCGCGTTTTCATCGGCTGACTTGCCGGGATTCACGCCGCAGAATCTGAGTGCGCAGGCTTGTCATAGCGACCGCGACGACGATCACCATCACGGCGAGAATGGCGACGACGACGATCAGGGCCAACACGGCCACGGCGACTGACCACGGGCGTTAGCCGTGCGAAGCCGCTCAAGGCAGGCGGTTTCGCACTGGCGCGGCGCCTGCTCGCCTCATCAGGCGCCAGCCGCTTCGCTCAAGCTCGGGTAGTCCGTATAGCCTTGCGCCGTGCCGCCAAAGAAGCCGTTGCGATCCGCCGCATTCATCTGCGCATTGCGCTGCAGGCGAGTGACGAAATCGGGATTCGCCAGCACCATCTGACCGTAGGACTCCAGATCGGCCAGCCCGGTGGACACATCGGCGCCGATCTGCTCGCGCGGGCGGCCAGCCCGGTTCACGATCAGCGCGCCCTTCCACAGCCTGCGAATGTCCGCCAGCAGCGCCTCGTCGCCCTGATGCGCGATGTGCAGATACGCGAGCCCCAGCTTGTCGAGTTCGGCAACCAGGTAGTGGTAAAGATCGGGGCCTTGCGGGCCTTCGTCGATGCCCCACAGCGTCGTGCCAGGCGAGAGACGGATTGCCGTGCGGTCCGCGCCGATTTCACCGGCAATGGCGGCCACCACTTCAAGCGCAAAACGGGCGCGGTTCTCAATCGAGCCGCCGTATTCGTCGGTGCGCGTATTGGCGCTCGGCGCGAAGAACTGCTGAACCAGATAGGCATTCGCGCCGTGGATTTCGACACCGTCGGCGCCGGCGTCGACCGCACGGCGGGCGGCGGTGCGGAAGTCCTGGACCGTCTGGCGGATCTCCCCGGTGCTCAGGGCGCGCGGCACGGGAATGTCCTGCATGCCGCTGGCCGTGAACATGCCCGTGCCCGGTGCGATGGCCGAAGGCGCGACGCCCACGCGGTGGTGCCGCGTATTGTCGGGATGCGACATGCGGCCGGCGTGCATGAGCTGCATGAAGAGATGGCCGCCTCTCGTATGGACGGCCGAGGCGACCTTCTTCCAGCCCGCGACATGGGCGTCGCTATAAATGCCGGGCGTGGTGAGGTAGCCCTGCCCGTCTTCCGAAGGCTGCGTGCCCTCGGTGACGATCAATCCAACGCTCGCGCGCTGGGCGTAATACTCGGCGGCCAGCTCTCCGGGCGTGCCGTCCGCCAGCGCGCGCGAACGCGTCATGGGCGCCATGACCAGACGGTTTGACAGCGTGTAACGCCCGACGCGCACGGAATCGAAAAGCTTGTTCATGACGATCACCTCGACTGGTTTGGATGGCTTCATCATCGCCTGCTTCACGATTGGGATAAATATGGTAATTTGGATATCATTGATCCATTTATGGAGCAGTCAAGGTGGAGCTACTGAACGACATGGCGTTGTTCGTGGAGGTCGTTAAAGCCAAGGGCTTTCGTAGTGCCGCAGACGCAACGGGCATGCCGAACTCCACCCTCTCGCGCCGCATCAGCGGCCTGGAAAAGGCGATCGGCCTGCGCCTGCTGCATCGCACGACGCGCAAGATCGAGTTGACGGAAGCGGGCCAGATCTACTTCGAGCGTTGCAAACGCATTGTCGATGAGGCCCGCCTCGCCCACGAGCAGCTCGGCGACATGGTCGCCCAGCCCAGCGGCGTGCTGCGCGCCTCGTTTCCGGTCGATTTCGCGGTCACCTACCTCGCGCCCCTGATCGCCGAATTTGCCGGCCTCTACCCCGCAATCACCTTCGATTTCGAACTGAATCCGCGGCGTGTCGATCTCGTGAGCGACCCGTTCGATGTGGCGATCCGCATGGGCGAGTCCGAAAGCTCGCAGCTCATTGCGCGTCCGCTGGCGTCGCTCACGCCGTTTCTCTATGCCTCGCCGGGTTATCTGCAACGCGCGGGCGAGCCGGGAAAACCGGCTGACCTGGAGCATCACGAATGCCTGGGAATCCTGAAGGCTGAAACGTGGACGCTGCGCGACGCAAAACGCTCGAGCACGGTGAAGGTGGGCGGACGGTTCACGCTCAACAGCGTCGGCATGATCCGGCGCCTCGCCACGCTCGATCTGGGCGTCGTGCTGTTGCCGCAAGAGGTCGTCGCCGACGAGGTGGCCAATGGGACATTGCGCCGGATTCTGCCGCAGTGGCACGGCACGCCCACGCCGGTCTACGCGATTACGGAAACGCGCCTGCTGCCCGCCAAGACGCAGCGCTTCATTGAGTTTCTGCGGGAGCGGCTGGCGCGGTAGCGCGCAGCCGGGGACGTATGGCCGCTGGGACATCCGCGAGCGGCGGTGGGGCCGCTCGCGGATACGGCACTACGCTTTAGAAGGCAACGTAGGCCGATGTCGCGACGCGGGCGCTGCCGTCGTTGCTCGGATCGTAGTTGACGTACACCGTGCGACCGTAGAAGAACGGCATGCCGAAATCGAAGCTGCCCAGCGTGAATGGGCCGCCTACGTTGTCGTATGCGAAGCCACCGTCCTCGAACACACTGAGCGCGTTGGCGATGCTGAGCCCGATCGAAACGCTGGTGCCGTTGAACCCTGTGACGGAAGGTGTCCGCGAGACCGTCGAAGTGGGACAGTAGAAGCCAGTCGCGCCTTTGCATGACGGCAGCGTGCTGTCGGCGAAGAACAGCCCGTTCGAGCCCGTGTCGAAGAATGCCCCCGACACGCTCGTACCGCTCAGCGATGCACTTTGCACGTTGCCATAATGGTCGGTCGTGAGCTTCTGAATGCCAGAAGCCGGCAGCACGTTGTTCGATTCCGTACCGATGCCGAACGTCAGGAAACCGGTCGCGCTCGTCGAGCCCGACGACGTCACGGCCGGCATGTTCAGGATCACACCCGTGTTGTCGGTTGCGAACTTCCGGACCGGATTCGTCACTTGCTGAACCTCCAGAACCGCGAGGTCCGTGCAACTCGTCGAACTCCCCGACCCCGTGCATCCGGCATAAACTCCGCTCGAGGGGGTCTGGCAGACGATGCCGCAATCGTATTTCGCGGCCGCGATGCCGAGAATACCGTGAGCGGCGATTGCCGACGACGTGTCGTTGAGCGTGCCGATTGCGCAGCCGTTGCTAGTGCCGGCGGCTGCCGATTGCGGCAGATCGCCCATGACCTGGATGGGCACGCTCGAAGCCGTTTCACCACCGATCGTCACATCCGCCGTGCGAACGGAACCCCAGCTTTTGCCGTCGGCGAAACCGGAGCACTCGGCAATGGGTTTGCCGCTCACTGACTCGACCTCGACCGGCAATGCGGTCTGCATGGTGTAGTTCAGCGCATCTAACGTGAGCCGCAACCCCGTCGACGCCGTATCGACTTGAACGTTGTTGATCGTTTGGCAACGGGACGTGCCGGGCTCGCAAACCGTGACGCTGACCGTCGGGATGTTCGGAGCGTTTTCGAAGCCCCCCGCCACGGTTACTGCGACCTGGTTGCTCGCGAGCGTTGCGGGCAAACTCGATACCGGGCTGCCGGCAGCGAGGACCGCACCGCCCGTGCTGTTGGTGCTACTTCCGCTACTGGTCGTCGTGCCCGATCCGCCGCCGCACCCCGCCACGAGGACGACGGCCGCCGCCAAACCGAATGAGGCCAGCCATCGGGGCAGTTTGCCATTGCTACTCAACATGGTTCGCCTTGTTCTTGTTCGTTATTGTTCGTTATTGTTCGTTATTGGATGTCGGCCGCGCTCACGCCCGCGGGCAACGATTGCGGCAGCCAGGCCTGCCCGGAGAACGCGCCCATATGGCCGCCGGAACGGACGACAAGACCGGGGAGTTCGACATTCAGCGGACCACGGCCCGGATTAGCCGTGCGCTGCGCGACGCGCGCGCTGTCATATTGCGAGAAGTAACTGCCAAGCAGAGCGGGAAGGTTCGGCATGATCGGCCCGTTCCATGCGATGCCGAAGACCGTGCCGGCCGCCGAGACATACTCACGCACGATCGTGCCGGTGGCGAAAGTCGTTTGCGTCACCGTGTACGAGGCAGCGCTCGTGGCACTGGCTACGCCCGATGCTGCGTGCACGACGGCCGCATTGACCGAACTGGAGACAGCGCCTGCCGGCGCAGGCGTGGGCGCGCCGCCGAGTTCAGCCAGGGCAGGTGCCGCCGCGCCCAGCGCAGCGCAGGTCAACGTCGCGCAAAGCGCGGCGCGCATGATCTGATTCGACATCAGGAGAGAACCCTTTCGTGATTGGTTTTATCGCGCACATCGGCGCAGGGTTGCCGTTGCCATCGTTGCGAAAATCAACGGCAAAAATCGAACCTTTATTTCGCGCGATCGCCGCCGCGATTATCCTGGCCGTTATCTTCGATCTGATAAACGCGCGAACGCACCGCGGGAAGTTCTGGTGGCTCGTGGGCGATTCCCCATGCGCTCAACAAGCCGTCAAACGACGCACCGGCGGGGGCCGACCGAGGTTCCGGCAGAGGCACGCCGGTCGAGCGGTAGCGTGCGGTACCCCGCGCACTCGCGCCTCTATTGACGCGTTCGGCGGCGCCGTTGCGCATGGCGTAGCGAACGACATCGGAGGCTTCGCGCGAACTCATCAAGCCCGACGCAGTAATTTCGCTGACCGACGCACTCTCGCGTTGCGCCAACCAGTGCAGCAGCGTAAGCGCGCTAGCGTGAACCTTCATTCCTGGCCTCTCCCCTCGTTGCCCGGAGCGGCTGGCACGCCGCGTGTTTTCAATCGTTTTTATCTGCTCACCCGAGGGTATCGGCAACCTTCAGATGATTCTTTAGCGCAACCGATGGATTTATTCGCGACGCCCCGTTTGTAATGAAAATGAAGGGTTTTGAATTTCAATTGAGGCAACCACGGGAAGGCTCGGTGTGCCATCCCACATACGCACTGCCCGCCGCTCGTCACAATCGACGCGGCCGCCCGGGCCAGCGGCGAATGATGCAAAACACATCAATGGCCGTCAGGCACTTCTATCCGAGCGCGAAAGACAACGCACAAGGGGTTCGAATGGAGTCGATCACATTTGGTCAGTGCGTGAAGGGCGCATGGCGCGACGGTTGGCGCTACTTCCGCCACCGGCCCGCATTGGCCGTTTTGCTGCTGCTCTACGCGTGGCTGTCGTCGTTCGTCGCGAATGCGCTGCGCCCGGACAGCACGCCGCCGTTCAGGCTTCTTACCTACGTCCCGCTGGGCGTCTTCGAATTGATGGAGACGGCGCTATTTTCGCTCCTCATCATGCACGCCATACGCTTCGTACTGCTTGAAACCCATTCGACGAACGCGCAGCCGATTTCGGGGTCGAGCTATTGGCGATTTTTTGGCTGCATGTATGGACTGACCATGCTCGTGGTGATGGTCGTAGTGACGCTCGTTGGCCTCGCCATCGCGCTGTTCGCCGGGCTGGTGATCATGCTCGCACACACATCGAAAGCCGCGATTGCGCAGCTTCCCGTAGAGGCGCCCGTCCTGATGTCGATCGTCGGGGCAAGTTTCGCGGTGATTGCCCTCTGCGTTAGTTGGTTCGTGCTCACGCGGCTGAGCCTGCTGCATGCGCATGTCGCCATGGGTGGCACGCTCAGGTTACAGGAGGTCTGGACCGATACGCGTGGACATTGCTGGAGCATCTGGCTCATCCAGTTGTGCGCCGGTCTGCCAACATTCGCGGCCTCGGCTCTGCTCACGGCTTCAGGCCTCGCGTCGCGGCATCAGGGGCACGGATCGTTCAGCGCGCTCAACGCGCCCGCCATCGCGCTCGGCGCTTTCGGCGCACTCTATATTGGCGCGCCGTGTTCGGCCTGGCTGTATCGGCGCTACGCCAACGCGCTAAAGGTCAGCCTGCTCCACTGAAACCGGCTCACGCAGCCCGCGCGCGGCGCGTGAACAAGCGCCGCGTCAGGTCGAACGCGACGAGGTTGCCCGAGACGACCAGCAACAGGCCGACCACGGCGAGCAAGGACCAGCGGTAGCCCTCGTAGACCGTCGAAACCGCCAGTGCCACGATCGGGAACAAGACCGTGCAATACGCGGCGCGCTCGGGCCCGATCCGGCCAACCAGCGTCAGATAGGCCGTGAAACCGATCACCGATCCTGCCACGACGAGCCAGGCCAGCGCGCCGAGGTAGCGCGCATCCATTTCCAGCCTGAACGGCAGTCCCGCCACCGCGCTGCCGGCCACGAGCACGGCGGTGCCGATCAGCATGGCCCAGCCATTTGTGACGAGCGGGCTGAGCCCCATCGACTGCATGCGGCTGGAGAGCAAATTGCCGGTGGAGAAACACAGCGTGCCGAGAAACGCCACCGCGAGCCCGAGCCACGCGGTCTGATCGCCGATATGGCCGGCCATCTGCTGCAGGAAGAGGCAAACGATGCCGATCAGGCCCAGCACGGCGCCGCCCACGGCGCTGGGTTGCAGCGGCCGGCCCATGAAAATGCGCCCATTGATCGAATTCAGGAGCGGCGCGGTCGAGAACACCACGGCGACAAGCCCGCTCGGCACGATGTTCTCGGCATAGTAAAAGCACAGGAAATTGAGGCAAAAAAGCGCCAGCCCTTGGGCGACGAGATAGCGCCATGCCGCGCGCGGCGGCCAGATGGGGCGGCGCATCACGCCCAGCAGCGCGAACACCAGGAGCGCCGCCAACCCGAAACGCCAGGCAATCGAAACGGGCGCGGGCACGACGCCAAGCTGCCACTTGATAGCGATCCAGGTGGTGCCCCAGATCAGGACGGTGAGCACATAGAGTAAAAGGTTCATTGCCGGGAAAGATCCTCGAGTCGATACCCCAACTATGGCGCGCAGGGGCCGCACGGACTTGTCCAGGATTGCGCATTTCTCGCCGGCGCCCGGCCGCGGCCAGCAACAGCAGGGGCACGAGCGTATACTTCGTGGACCCCATCACCGCCTTGCAGTCCACCATTCCGACCATGACCGCTCAGGTGCCGCTTCCCGCGCCCGCCCTTGCCGACACGCCGTTTGGCCTGCATTCGGTGTGCCGAACGCTGAGCGCGGCCAATGCGACGCTGGAGCGCTTTGCGTGGCTCGGCGACCAGTTTGCGGCCGCCGTCTGGACGCGCGAAACACGCGAGGCCGAAACCGTGTATGAGCGGCCAGGCCATCACACGCTGTCGTGCTATCTAGACGGCGGCTACCGCACGGAGCGGCAGAAACTGCCCGGCGTGTACGGCGCGCCAAGCCGTCTCTGCGCGCTTCCCGGCGACCACGAATCGCGCTGGTGGGTGCGCGGCCACATGCATTTCATGCATCTGTATTTCCTGCCCGAGCACTTCACGCAGCGCGCGGTGCGCGAACTGGACCAGGAACCGCGCGAACTGACGCTCGCCGACCGCACGTATTTCGAAGACGAGCGCATTGCCGTGCTCTGCCAGAACCTGGCCAACGAGGACTGGGCCGACCCGGAGGGGCTGTTGCGCAGCAACGAAACGGCGCATGAAGTGCTGAGCCTGCTGCTGCGCAGCCAGGGTGTGCGGCGCAAGGGCGCGGCCCTCAAGGGCGGTCTCGCGGTATCGACGCGGCGGCGCCTGCGCGACTATATCGACGCCCACCTGGGCGAGACACTCACGCTCGGCGCACTGGCCGAGGTCGCGTGCCTATCCGAGTACCATCTCGCGCGCATGTTCCGCGCCTCGTTCGGACAGCCGCCGCATGCGTGGATTGCGGCCCAGCGCCTCGAACGCGCACGCCTTCTGCTGCGCACGACCGCCCTGCCGCTCGCGCAGATTGCGGCAGAGTGCGGCTACGCGAACGCAAGCCACTTCAGCCATCGCTTTCGCGATGCGTTCGGCGCCGCGCCGATCATCTATCGTCAAGCATTCCTTAAGTAGTCGAATACGCGGCAACCCGATCTCGCGTGGCTCCATGTTTTGCGGCACCGCTGGGTCTTGTCGCACCTGACAGGCCTGCCTATCGTGACGTCATGCCCTCGACGTTCACCGGAAAGAGCCCGCCATGCTCAGAACCCTCGTTGAACATTCTTCACGTTTTAGCGCCTTTTTTCCCGTGTCATCCGCTCGCTGCGCAATCTTGCGCGGCGGCGCCATTCTGATCGCGGCAGTGCTGGCGTTCATGCTCGCGCCGCACAGCACACGTGCCAACCTTGCGCTGTGCATTGGATCGCAGTCCAAATTACTTTCCGAAAACAGAAAGATGGATTCGCATGGCACCCGTTCCGCCCAGTCCCTCGCAATCGAACGCTGCATCGACTAGCCGCCACGTGCGGCTCGCAAAAATCCCCCACGCAGCCGAGGCTTTGTCACAATGAGCGCTCCGCGCCAGCAATGAGGCGTGCTTTTCAAAGGAGATCGTGATGGCTGAGCTTGTGACTTGCCTGTGGTTCGATGAAGGGCGCGCGCGCGAAGCGGCGGAATTCTACGCCGCAACGTTTCCGGACAGCCATGTCGTGGCGGGCCATGTCTCCCCGATACCGGGCATCGGCGCGGGGGCAGAACTGCTGGTCGAATTCACGGTGCTCGGCCGGCGCTATGTGGGCCTGAACGGCGGCCCCAACTTCAAGGCGAACCAGGCCGTGAGCTTCCTGGTCGAGACCAGTAGCCAGGAAGAAACCGACCGCTACTGGAACGCCATCGTGGGCAACGGCGGGCAGGAATCCGATTGCGGCTGGTGCCAGGATCGCTGGGGTTTTTCGTGGCAGATCACGCCAAAGCGTCTGCTCGAATGCGTCTTCGGCGCCGATCGCGAAGCCGGCAAGCGCGCCATGGACGCGATGATGCAAATGCGCAAGATCGACATCGCCGAAATCGAGCGCGCCGCCGTAGGGAAATAAGCGGCACGCAAAGCGCCACAACTGGCGCACAGATGGCGGCAACATGGCGCGCGCGTCATATCGGGCGCATAACCCGCCAACCACGCCGCGAGCAGGGAACGATACCTGCGAGAGGCTCTCGTACGCACATGGGCGGCGTTACCATCGGTGAGCCGCCGCCCTGCTATTCATCGAGCAGTCGGCGCCAGCCTCAGCGGCGCCGCTGCGATGCTTGCGAGGGCACCATGGAGTCTCGCCAGGGGCGTTCGATCGAAGTCGATTTTTTCCGCGGCGTCGTGCTGATCGTGATCGTGCTCGATCACATTCCCGGCAGCGCCTTGTCGCATGTGATGCTGCACGCTTACGCGCTGTGCGACTCTGCCGAGGTGTTCGTGTTTCTCGGCGGCTACGCCTCGGCCGCGGCCTATATGGCCGTGCGCGCACACCGTGGCGTGAGCGCCGCGCAAGGGCGCTTCCTGCGGCGCAGCTGCGAAATTTACCGCGCCTATCTGCTGACTGCGCTGCTCACGCTGCTCTCGGGCGCGATACTCGCGCTCTTGCACCTGAACCCGTCCGCCGCCGATCTGAGCGGCTGGGCGTCGTTCGCCACGCACCCCGTGCGCGAGACCTTCCACGTCGTATTGCTCGCGCGCCAGCCGTATCTGTCGAGCGTGCTGCCGATGTATGTCATATTTGCGCTGTGTGTGCCCGCGGCGGTGCCCTTCGCCCGCCGCGCGCCGCTCTGCGCGCTGATTGCCAGCCTGCTGCTCTGGGCCTTTGCGCCGCTGCTGGCGGCGCTCATCGGCGCGAGCACGTTCGCGAACTGGCCGTTCAACCCGTTCGCGTGGCAATTGATGTTCGTATTCGGCATGCTCTGCCGGTTACACCCGGTTCCGCCCGGCTTCAAGAACTCGGAAACCGCGCGCTGGCTGGTACGATTCGCGTTCGCCGCGGTGGCGCTGTTCGCGGCGGTCAAATGGTTCGTTCTGACTCAACCCATGCCTGGGGAAATGAAACAGCATCTGGCCTTCGCGCGCGTCGTCAACTTCATTGGCATTGCTCTCGTGGCGGCGTATTTCGTGCATCGCGGAACCATCGCGCGGATCGCCGCGCGCGTGCCCGCCGTCGTGACCGTGGGCCGCACGGGGCTCGTGTGCTTCGTCGGGGGCACGCTGATTTCCGTGATCGTCGATACCGCCACGCCGCACGCGCTGCACGGCGCTGCTGCATTCGCGGCGGCGCTAACCGGCGACATCGTCGCGATCGGCGCGACGCTCATGCTCGCCAGGGCCTGGCGCGGCACGCTCGGACGCCAGAAGGAGAAGGCGCGAGCGAGCGTCAACGGAGCCGGCTGCGGATGATACGACGGGGCAAGCGCGCACTCGAATCCCTCAAGGCGATCGCTATCGCCACACTCGGCACGCTCACGCTCACCGCTAGCGGCCACGCCTACGCCCAGCACACGCCCACGCTGCCGCTGCATTGCGTCGACCTTGCCGGCGCGCTGCTGCCGCCCGCGAGTATCGGCTTGCCCACGAACGGTGCGCTCGTGCAGAGCGCCGCGATGATTCCCGCGACCGCCACCGGCAATCTCAACGGCGACTTCTGCCGCCTGACCGGCGTGATACGCGCTCAGAGCGCCGGCACGCCGGACATCCGCTTCGAAGTGAACCTGCCGAGCCGCTGGAACGGCCGCGCGCTGCAATTCGGCGGCGGCGGCTACAGCGGCGTCGTGGTGACGGGAACCGGCCCGATGCCTTTCTCGCCCAACCGCGCGCCGCTCGCGCGCGGTTACGCGACCTTCGGCGACGACTCCGGCCACAACGGCACATCGTCGGAGGCGAACTTCGGACTGCTTGAAGAAGCGGTGACGAACTTTGGCTACGCGCATTTGAAAAAGGCGCATGACGTTGCGCTCGCACTGATCACGCTCGGCTACGGGCGCGCGCCCGAACACATGTATTTCGCGGGCGGCTCGACGGGCGGCCGCGAAGGCTACACCGTGATCCAGCGCTATCCCGACGACTACGATGGCGTGATCGCGAATTCGCCCGCGCTGAACTTCTCGGGCGTGCGCTTGATCGGTGTCGTGGTTGGCCAGCATGAGTACCGATCGGGCGGCTATCTTTCGCCGCAACTGCTGGAGCACGTGTACGAGCGCGTGATGCAGGCGTGCGATACGCTCGACGGCGCTGCGGACGGGATCATCAGCGACGTCGAGGCCTGCCGCGCGAAAGAACCGGAGATCGTCGATTCACTGCGTTGCGCTTCTCAGGATCGACAGGATCAGATCGATCGCCAGCGGGCCAACGACGACTGCCTCACGCCGCAGCAAATCGCGACGCTCGCGCGCCTGCGCGACGGCCTGCGCCTGCCCTACGCGCTCGCCTGGAATGCGGATGGCTATCGCGGCTACAACGTCTTCCAGGGCACGCGCTTCACGAGCATGCTGGGCCTCGCGCATTCGCCGCAGCGGCAGACGCAACTGGGATTCGTGACCAATGGCTACCTGTACGCACAGGGCGATGCGTACCTCAAGTACTTCATCACGCACGACCCGACTTTCGATTCGACGAACTTCGACGTGATGCGTCCCGGCCGTTACCGGGAGCGGCTTTTCACGCTGTCGACCACAATCGGCGCGATGAATCCCGACGTCACTCGCTACATCGCGCGAGGCGGCAAGCTCATCACCCTGCAAGGACTCGCCGACGAAGTCATCAGCCCGAACCAGACGATCGCGTATTACCAGGGGCTGATCGGGCGTTACGGCGAAGAGCGCGTGGACAGCTTCATGCGGCTTTACATGGTGCCGGGTTACCAGCATGGCAACGGCGTGTTCATTCCGTCCGTGGATCTGCTCGGCGCGCTCGACGACTGGGTCACGCACGACAGCGCGCCGCAAACGCTGTTCGTGACCGACATTGCGCAGGCCACGAACGGCCGCACGCGGCCGCTGTGCCGCTACCCCGCGTTTCCGCGCTATCTGGGCAAGGGCAGTGTGAATCTCGCGGCTAATTTCACGTGCGTGATGCCGCAATGATCCAAGCGCGCTACGCGTCCTGCATGCGGCGGGCGGCACGCTGCGGCAGCACCACGATGCAGCCGACGATAAAGATCATCAGCAGTGCCGACGCATAAAACCGGCTGAAATGCAGGCCGCCATCGGCTACAGGCTTGTCGAGCAGGTCGCCCAGCGTCGCGCCGAGCGGACGCGTGAGCACGAACGCGAACCAGAAGAGCGCCGTGCGCGACACGCGCGGCCACAACCACAGCAGCGCCACGGCGACGAGGGCAGCACCAAAGATCGCGGCGCCGTATTCGTAGCCCACGCCAAGGCCACCACGGTCTTCACCCGCCACCCAGTCGCCGAGCGCCGTGCCGAGCGTTTGCGAAAACAGGATCGTAATCCAGTAAAACCACTCGACGCGCGGCGTCGCGACGCTCTCGATCGAAACCGTGCCTTCCACGCGGTACCAGATCGCGAGACTGGCCGCCAGCAGCGCCAGAATGATCGACACGCCGCCGGGATAGCCCACGCCGAGCGAGCGGTCGCAGAAGTCGGCGAGCGTCGTGCCGAGCGTGGTCGTGGCGACGATGGTCGCCCAATACAGCCACGGGTAGAAGCGCTGCGCGCGGATCTGCGCCGAAACCAGCACGACGAAGCACGCGAGGAAAATAAGCGTGCCGACCAGGTAGCCCAGATTCAGTGACATCGTCACCCAGTCTCCGCCGGTTTCGCCGAGCGTGGTGCAAGCAACCTTGATGACCCAGAAGCCGAACGTCACGGCTGGGACCTTGCTGACCGCATCTTCGATGAGACTTCGCGTCGTGGTAGACATGAATACTCCTTGCGCCGCATGAGGGGCGGAACGAAACAGCCTTGCACTATATGCTGCCGTTGCTTAACTAAGCCTTAACCAGCAATGAATACGCGTTTCTCACACACCATGGCATGCGCATAAGCGACCTCTAAGGTTCGCTGCGTAGTCTGGGGACATGCGTCGCGATGATCGAACGGCGCAATGCTGAATGAGCGGTTCAGAATTACGGTTTGATAATCCGCACACAATCATTCAGTAATCCGAATCAATTTTCTTATAGGGAATCTACATCATGAAACTTCTGCTTGCTACCGCTATTGTGTCGCTCGGCGTTGCCTTGTCCCCCGCGGCCTTCGCACAAAATGCCGAACCTCCCGTACACGCAACGCAGG
Source organism: Paraburkholderia sp. JHI869 (assembly GCF_038900775.1). Taxonomy (NCBI): domain Bacteria; kingdom Pseudomonadati; phylum Pseudomonadota; class Betaproteobacteria; order Burkholderiales; family Burkholderiaceae; genus Paraburkholderia; species Paraburkholderia sp. JHI869. The sequence continues at coordinate 170,126 of NZ_JAYMSC010000009.1, read as the reverse complement.
CGCAGCAACCGGCCAACCCGCAAAGCGCCAGCACACAACGTGCCGACGACTCCGGCTATGGCATGGAAAGCTCAGGCACCTCGAATGCCTCTGTTGCGCAAACGCCGCGCCACGGTGTATTCATGTCACAAGAGGGTCGCAACGATCTGTTCGCACATCATTGATGTGCGAACAGATCGAGCCGGCGGGGATGACTACCGCCTGCGACGCGGCGCGTTGGCGTTATCACGCGCCGCCGCGCCGCTTGTCGCGCGCCAGTTCATTGGGCGGCATGGCGCCGTTTTCCTGCAAGGGTTCACCGGCAATCCGGCGCTTGCCGGCCTGATCGCTGGCAATATTCGGCGTCTCACCTTCTGCATCGTATTCGGCGGCAATCTGTCTTTCGGCGCGACTCCAGTATTCGTCCGCCCGGCCTTGCGGCGCGCCGTCGTCTTCCCAGAGTTGATAAGCGCGTCGCCGCACGCGCTCTTCCCGTTGTTCATTCATGGTCATTCCTCCGATGGGCGCGCGTGAACGGCGTTGCAACCGACCAAACCCGTTTGCCGTTGGCGCACTGCTTGTGCTGCGAGCAAACACGGTGCCCGACGCCTGCGCCATACTCACACCATCATCAATCGAATCCCTGATGAGGAAGATCGCTCATGATGAACGCGCTGCACGATGAAATCGCGCAGAAAGGGGCCATCGTTCTTCAGCCTCCGGTCGATCGCCCGTACGGCATGCGCGAATGCACCGTGGCCACACCGGATGGACACCGGTTCGTAGTGGGTCAATCCATTGCTTGAGCGACGCGTGATCACGAGCGTTTCATAACATCCGCACCACGAATCAACGCGACAAGGCGAAACCAATACGCGCCGCCCAGCGGTGCTGGTTGTAATCGAGCAGATCCTCGCCGTAGCCGTTGAAATAGCCGATCCACAAGTACCCGCCCCAGGCATTGCCAAACAGCTTGGCAAGCGGGTATGTGAATTGCGCATCGACGCTGCCGTACCACGACTTCGTGCCCTTTCTCAGCGTGGTCGCGAGCTGCCAGCCGTCCGGGCTGCCGTACTTGATCAGCAGATCGACGTAGCCGCGATAGTCGGCAATATCCGAGTTCTCTCCCGCTATGTGCGTGTACCCGTAAATCTTCGGCGCAATGGTCAGGTGGTTCGCATTGAGGTCGCCGAAATCCCAAATCGGCTTCACGTAGAAGTAATCGAGGCCGCGCGATTCCGGTCCATCTTCCCCGTTCGAGTCATGCTCGTAGCCCGCCTCGATGCCCATGCGGGTGAACCATTTCGACCGCCAGCCCGTGTCCTCGAGGTAATAGAACATCGCCGGCATGTAACTCGTATCGCGGAACGGCGCGGAATATTCGTTGATGTCCCACAACGAGGTTTGCGTATAAGCGAAATAAAGGTTGTCGACGAAACCTCGCGAGCGCGGATCGTCCGGTAACACAAAGCGGAATTTAAAGCTGACCTGGAATTTCGCGAGATCGGAGTCGTTCGAGGCAAAACCGTCCGCAAAATAGTTCGGTTGGTAGAACGAGAAGCGGCCCGCGATGAAGGTGCCTAAATCCGGCACGAGCGAATTCGAAGGCTTCACGGTGGAAGGCGGCATTTGCGCGGCGAGCGACTCGTTGCCCGCCATCGGTCCGTCGGCCTGCCCAATGGCGAGCAAGGTGGATGCGGGCGCAACGGCCGCCGCAGGCGCACTCGCAGGTGCTGGCGTGGCCGCATTTGCCACGGCCTCGCGCGGCTTGCGTGTGAGCAGCACCACCGAAGGCGAAACGTCCACGCCGGGCACGTCCACTCTCACGGCGCCGCGCGCCCACTCGGGCCAAGGCGCGCTATAGCTCACCGCCTTCATGTCTCCTGCCGCGAGCCGCACGTGCTCGGGCGCGCCTGAATCACGCGTAAGCAGCACGGCCCTCGGCAACTGCTCGCCGTTGGTGAGCGTGATGCTCAAGGTGCGGGGCACGTCGACCGAGGTGCCGGAGGGCGCGTCGCCGGTATAGACGATCGTCACCACGAGCGGCTCGTCGGATCTCGCTTCGCGCGGCGGCCGCATAATGGACACGGCAGCGCGGCTCACCGGCGCGTAGCCCGCGAGCGTGGCCGCGGCCAGCGCCAGGCACGCCAGCCTTCCCCATGGCAACCGCACGCGCTGTTCGGAACGGAACGCGGATACCGCACAAGATGCAATTCGACTCGCCACGTTACCTCCTTGTATCGCCAGAATGATTCACCGCGCGGTGAATCCAGCCGATGCTTTTCTACGAGTGAAGCGTGGTGCTTTCGGGAATCGTGCCCTATTCCCTGTTATTCGCTGTTACATAGAGGATGCCAAAATTGGTTGCCGCCGCTGCTATGATCAAAATGTTTCATTCGGATTTGCCGGCAATCGCCAGCAGCCGCTTTTCGCGAGAACTGATATGAAACCTGTCCTGCTTGCACTCGCCCTGCTCGGCGCTTCTACGTGCTGGGCGCAGGCCAGCGCTCCGGCTGCGTCGTCGCATCAGCATCACGCTGAAACTGTCGACGACCGCGTGAAGGAATTGCATGCTGAACTGAAGATTACTCCCGCCGAAGAAGACAAGTGGGCGAAAGTGGCCGACGTCATGCGCAATAACGCCAAAACGGTGGATGATCTGATCCAGCAGCGGCACGATCACGCGCAGCAGCAAACCGCGGTGGAGAACCTTCAATCGTGGAATGAGATCGCTCAGGCGAATGCCGACGGCAGCAAGGCGATGCTCGATGCCTTCTCTGCGCTTTACGCAGACATGCCCGACGCGCAGAAGAAGCTTGCGGACACCGCTTTCCGGCCGACAGAAGCGCACACGAAATAACCAGCCGCGAGCGCCGGCAACACGCGCTCGCGACGGAGGATCGACGATGAAACTCCGTGTGTTGAAGTTTGCATTCCTTTGTATCGCGGCAACGCTGTGCGCGATGCAAACCGCACAGGCGCGCGTGAACGTCAATGTGGGCGTGGGCATCGGCATTCCGGGGGCGTTCTACGCGCCGCCGCCGCCCGTGCTCTTCATGCATCCCGCGCCGATGTGGCCGCCTCCCGTTGTGTATTCGCGCCACGGCTTTTCGCCGTGGCACCATCCCCCGCATTTCATGGGTCCGAGACACATGCGGCATCCCGGCTGGGGACCGCCGCCGCCGCGCTGGCGCTAAAGGCGCCGCCGCATGATTGCGCGGTGAACGAAAAAAGCCACGGCTCGCGAAAGCCGTGGCTCACCTCACTTCTCAAACTGCATCAGGCGCCGAGCGCGGGATCGCTATAGCTCGGGTGGCCCGTTTCGACGTGACCCGCAATGCGGCGCACGAAGGTCGAATCGCTATCGACCGTGATCGTCAGGTCGTACCAGCCGTGCGCGTTGCGCAGGTCGAGATAAAGCTGCTCGGTGTCGCCGCCGGGCACGGTGCGCTGGATCTTCGTGCCCGGGTCATACGCGTTGACGATCGTGAACTGGCAACGCGCGCTGCCCTTGTTCTCGAGGCGCAGTTGCAGGTTGCCGTTCGCCACGTCGTAGCCTTCGGCCACTTCGGGGCGCGCCGTTTCGTTGCCGCCGAACCAGCTCGATTTGACCTGCGTGCCCGCGAATCGGCGCAGGAAGCCATTCGGTCCGTGCACGCTGAAGTCGTATGCGCCGGTGGCGCCAAGCGTGAACTTGTCCTGCAGGTGCTTGCCGGCTTCGACCGTATAGGTGCGCGGCGCGTCGGTGCTGCCCGCCGTGTAGAGGAGGAACACGGCGCCGGCGCGGCCCGAATTGACGAAGCGCGCGGCCACGTCGCCCGAGCCCGCATTCGCTTCGAAGCGCACGAACAACTCGTACGGCAGCGCGCGAGCGTTGCGCACGCCCGCTTCCTGCTTCGGCACGCTGCCCACGACCGGCGGCACCGGCACGTAGTCGGGGTGACGCAGCTTGTCGGGCGGCGCATAGCCCGTCGTGGAAGGCAGCGCGGGAATGGCGGCGTTAGGCGTGGCGAAGTTGAATGCCGACGTGAGGTCGCCACACACGGCGCGGCGCCACGGCGTGATATTCGGCTCGCGCAAGTCGTGATGCAGACCGAAGCGCTTCTCGATGAAACGGATCACGGACGTATGGTCGAACGTCTCCGAGCACACCCAGCCGCCGCGCGACCACGGCGAGACCACGAGCATCGGCACGCGCGGCCCGAGGCCATACGGCCCCGCCGCGTACTTGCTGCTGCCGGGGAAAATCTCGTTGGTGATATCGACGGTCGAGAGGCCGTTTGCGCTCGAAGCCGGCGGGAACGGGGGCGCCAGGTGATCGAAGAAGCCGTCGTTCTCGTCGTAGTTCACGAGCAGCACGGTCTTGCTCCACAGATCCGGGTTCGACGTGAGGATCTGCAACACCTGGTCGACATACCATGCGCCATAGTTCGCGGGCCAGTTCGGATGCTCCGAGTACGCTTCGGGCGCGACGATCCACGAAACCTGCGGCAGCGCGTTGTTCGCCACGTCCTGCTTGAGCACATCGAAATAGCCGCCGCCAGCGAGCACGTTCGTGCCCGTGCGTGCTCGGTCATACAGCGGATTGCCCGGCTGCGCGTTCTGGTATTGATGGAAGTACAGGAGCGAGTTGTCGCCGTAGTTGCCGATATACGGATTGTCGCCCGTCCAGCCCCACGAGCCCTTGGCGTCGAGGCCTTCGCCCGCGTCCTGATAGATCTTCCACGTAATGCCCGCGTTTTGCAGGACTTCCGGATACGTGGACCAGCCATAGCCCGCTTCCGCGTTGTCGACCACCGGGCCGCCGCCGCTGCCGTCGTTGCCCACCCAGCCCGTCCACATATAGTAGCGGTTCGGGTCGGTCGCGGTCATCGTCGAGCAGTGGTACGCGTCGCAAATCGTGAACGCGTCGGCGAGTTGGTAGTGGAACGGAATGTCGTCGCGCGTGAGGTAGGCCATCGTGGTCGTGCCCTTGGCGGGCACCCACTGGTCGTAGCGGCCGCCGTTCCAGGCGGCGTGCGTCGTGGTCCAGTCGTGCGGCAGATCCTGGATGAACTGCAGGCCCAGGTTGGACGCCGTGGGATGGAACGGCAGCACTTCGCCCGCACCGGCCGCGAGCGGCTGGTTCCACACGGGCTTGCCGGTGGGCAGCGTGATCGTGCGCGTGTCGCCGAAGCCGCGCACGCCGCGCAGCGTACCGAAGTAATGGTCGAACGAGCGGTTCTCCTGCATGAGGATCACGATGTGCTCGACATCGCGAATGCTCCCCGTGCGATTGTTCGCGGGAATCGCGAGCGCATTACGGATGCCCTGCGGCAGCATTGTCAGGGCGGTGGCCGAACCGGCGCTCATCGCGGCGGTGCGGAGAAAGTCACGGCGGCTTCTCGATGTCATCTTGTGGTTTCCATCTTCAGGTTGAGAAAGGCACGCACGGCACGCCGCCTTGACGGGCGGCAGGCGGCAAGGCCGCGCGGCCGGGCACGTCAATCAGCGGTGTGGATGACGGGTGTGACAAGCGGTTCGATCTGCGCGGCTTGTGTGTCTTGCGCGCTCCCGCCGGCGGGTGGCTTTGCCGGCGAGCGTACGGCGTTCGCGGGCAATGCCGCGTCGCTGTTTGCACTGCGGTTTGCACTATCTGGGAAATTCGATGCGCCCGCATCCGATGCCAGCGTGAATGCGTTGGCGAGCGGCGGGCTCTGCGGATGGCTGCCCGGCTGCGCTTGCGCGAGTTCGCGTGCCGCGTTCGTGGTGAGCGCGGCGCGCGCGTCGCTATCGCGTGCGCTGCATGCACCAAGCGAACAAAGCGCGGCTGCACATGCAAGCAGCCTGGCGCTCGCACGCATCGTCGTGAATGCAGCGGGCAGGCTCAATCGTTTGCGTGACGCGTTCTGCAAAAGCAGACGCGCCGGCGCGAATTCGACCGTCATCGAAGTCTCCGTCCAGATAGAGGCACAACAACGGCTCGAGGAGCGGCCCGAGCAGGGGCCTCGCGCACGGCGCATGCAACAGGCATGCAGCGGCGAGGCAACGCCGAAGCATAGCGAAGCTGCTTTTAAATTTTGTGACGGTGCGTGGCGCCGCTCGAATGGCGGCGCAAGCGGATTAGCCGGGTGCGTTGCGGATTTGCAGTTCCGGGTATCCGGTTACCGGATCAAGTTCGCGAGCGAAACGATGGCCCGGCAGCAGTAACAGCAGCAGTTCCGCCGTGGTGCGGACCGTGCAGCCGCGCGTGACGTGGCCGCCGTACACCCGTCCTTGCGCGTCGGACACCGACATGTGCAGATGCGCACCATCGTGCGACACGGAGCCCGCGAGCGTGAGGATTTCGAGGTCGCCGCGCAATTCGGTCGGCGCTTCGGCACCCGCGAATCGCAACTGCGCGACGCTCAGGCTGCCAATGCCCTGAATGACGAACGCCGCATGCGAGGCCTGCTGGCTTAGCAAGCCTTCGACCGCGACGCGCAGATCGTCGCCAGGAGACAGGCGTACGGGATGGATTTGCATGCTGGGCTCGGGGTCGTCGTAGGGTGTCACGTTCGGCACAGGTTAGGCCGGGACGGGGAATGAGGCAAGTCGCACCATGTGCAACGGCCCGCTCGAAGCGGGCCGCCCTAACCTTGCGCCTTCAATCACCGATCACTGATGCGCGTAGATCGAACCAACTCCGGGGATGTCACGCGGAGCCGAAGCCGAACCCGAACCCGCTGCCGACGAGCCACTCACCACACCGCCGAACGCCGATGCCGCCGCGCCGTTCTGCGCACTCACCTTCGCTTCGGCAGCCTGGATGTCCTGCGGATAATTGTTGTCGTCGGCTGCCGGGTTATAGCCGGCCTTTTCGAGCTGCGCCAGTTCGGCGCGGACCTGAGCACGCGTGACCGGTTCGGCCGACTGCGCGAAGGAGACGACAGGAACAGCAACAACAGCGGCAACGATCAGCGACTTGATGAGTTTCATAGTAGCCACCTGTAAGCAATGAGTTGTGTCGGACCACGATTGCGTGGCTCGTGCGTCCAGTCTTTTCGATCTCGCTCTGCGACGTCGCTGACTGGCATGGGTGTATTTGAACGCCCGCACGTATCTCGCTTGTTTCCACGAACCCCTGCTTTTGCAAGCCTCCTTGTCCGTTGCCGCGGTGGATACACGACGATACAAAACCCCGCGCTACTCCCGCATCTCGCTCAGCGACACCCCGTTCGGGCGCAGGCGCAAGCGCGTATCGATACGCTGCCACGGCAAATCGGCAGGGTCGGCGGCCATGGGGCCGGGCGCCTTCGCCACGAGATGCGCGGACGCGATTGCGTCGAAATCGGCGCGATAGTGGACCGAACTCTTGTTGACGAGAATCTTCATGCGCTCCGGTTCGATACCCGCCGCGCGATACAGGTTGCGGTCGAAGATCTGCATCTTCACCGAGCTGACCGCGATCCTCACGCCGTCGATGCGCAGGCACGCCACCGGGCCGATATCGGTCCACATGCCGTTCATCATCGGGCCGTCGAAGCGCACGCGCCCATCGGCGAGATGCTCCACCACGAAGCGCGCGGCGAGCGGCGCGTCGCCGGGCACGCCCGAACCGCCCGCGAGCGCCAGCTCGATCGTCGCGCCCACGCCCGCTTCGTGCGCCTTCGCGGCCGCCTGCGGGTCCCAGATCAGGCCCACGGCCGCGTCTTGCGCGCCCTGGCGCAACAGCGCGCGCACGAGGCCCATGGTGTTCGAATCGCCGCCCACGCCCGGGTTGTCCTGCGTATCGGCGATGACCACCGGTTGCGTGGCGTGTTCGGCAAGACGCATGGCTTCGCGCACGGCGGCGTCGGGGTCGAGAAAGCGCACTTCCCAGTCGCGCTCCTGCTCGACGATGGCCGAGGCCAGTTCGTTCACTGCCGCCACGACGGCGGTTTCATCGAAGCCATAGCCCCACACGGCCGCGCCGCACTCTGGGAAATCGGAAGCCGGAAACCCTGGCGCGAACGAGAGCGAGACGAGCGAATCGCCCTCCAACTGTACGAGATGCGCGTACGTGCCGCGCGCCGGTTCCGCGAGCGTGCACATGCCATTCACGGGAATGAGGAACGGAATGCGGCGCACGTAGCGCTTGAGCCTGCGCCCGGGCTCCGCTACGAGGCGCGCGAGGATCTGCGCGGCGCGCGCGCCCGTTTCGGCCATATCGACGTGCGGATACGTGCGGTACGCGACCATGGCGTCAGCGTGCGTGAACATCTGTTCGGTCACGTTGGCGTGCAAATCGAGCGAGACCACCACGGGCATCTCGCGGCCTACGATGGCCCGCACGCGTGCGAGCAGCGCGCCTTCGCCGTCGTCCAGATGTTCGGTGACCATCGCGCCGTGCAGGTCGAGATAGATCGCATCGAAGCCGCCGCGCCGCACGGCATCGACGATTTCACCGGCAATGCGCTCGAAAGCGTCTTCGGTCACGTGCGCCGAAGCGCTCGCCCCCGCCCAGATCACCGGAACCAGCGTATGGCCCGACGCTTCCGATGCCTGGATGAATCCTCCCGCAGGCACGTTCACGTCGCGCAGCGTGAGCACGTCGGCGCCGCGCGTGAGCGGCGGGAAGCCCTCGCCCTGAACGAAGCTTTGGTAACTGGCTTTCGTCGGGGCAAACGTGTTGGTTTCGTGCTGGAAGCCCGCGATGAGAATCTTCATTTCTCTTTACCTCATTTGCATAGGATGACTTATCAAATAAACGACGTGCGTTCAGTGCTTCGCACTCGAGAGCCTGACCGTGAGAATCAGCAGCGCGCCGATGAGCGCCACGCCGCCCATTGCAAGCAACGCAGGTTGCAGGCTGCCCGTCGCCGTCTTGATCCAGCCGATAGCCGCAGGACCCCAGAAGCCGCCCGACAGCCCGATGGTGTTGATCAGCGCAATGCCGCCCGCCGCGGCCGGCCCTTTGATGTACTCGGGCGGAATCGCCCAGAAGACCGTGTAGGCCATCCACAGCGCCATCGTCACGAGCGTGAGCAGCGCGAGCGTGGGCGCCAGGTGATTGCCCGTAGCGGCGCACAGCGCGAAAAGCAGCGCGGCCGCGGCCGCCGGCACGGCGCAGTGAAAGCGCCGTTCGCCGAGCCGGTCGGAACGCCGGCCCATGTACAGCATGCCCACCGCCGCCGCGACATACGGAATCGACGTGTACCAGCCCAGCGTGATGAGATTGCTCACGCCTTGCGCCTTGAGGATGGCGGGCAACCAGAAACTGATGGCGTAAATCGACGCGATGATGCAGAAGTACGCGAACGCCAGCACATACACCTTGCGATCGCGCAGCACGCTGCCAAACGAGGTGGCGTGCGCCTCGGGCGCGCCGACTTCGGCTTCGATCTGGCGCTTTTCGTCGTCGCTCAGCCACGCGGCGTCGGCAGGACGGTCGGGCAGATAGAGGAACGTCGCGATGCCGAGCACGATGCACGGCAGGCCTTCCACGAGAAACATCCATTGCCAGCCTGCGAGTCCCGCCTTGCCCGCAAGCGTGCTCATGATCGCCGCCGAAACCGGTCCGCCGACAATGCCGCCAATCGGCCCGGCGAGGAACACCATCGCTATGGCGCGCGCCATGCGCGAGGGGCCGTACCAGCGCGAAAGATAGAAGATCATGCCCGGCGCAAAGCCGGCTTCGAACACGCCCAGCAGGAAGCGCATGGCGTAGAACGCGGACACGCTGCGCACGAACAACATGCACGCCGACGTGACGCCCCACAGCACGAGAATGCGCCCGAAGGTCTTGCGCGCCCCGATCTTCGGCAGCAGCAGATTGCTCGGCAATTCGAACAGCACATAGCCGATAAAGAAAATGCCTGCGCCCACGCCATAGGCGGCGTCGGAGAAGCCAAGGTCAGTCTGCATCTGCAGCTTTGCGAACCCGACGTTCACGCGGTCGAGGTAAGCAAACAAATAGCAGATCAGCAGAAACGGCAGCAATCGCGCGTTGATCCTGCTGTAGAGCGCGGAAGCGTCAAGGCTTCTCGTGCTGGGAAGAATGGCGGCCATGTCCTGTCTCCTGTTGGTGTGCGTCGTGCGCAATACCATCCTGGCCAGGGCATACTCCGCTAGCAAGAGCAACAAAGTTCACATATCGTTCTCTTTCGGGCAACACTCCACTTCAAGCGATCGAGGGCGCGATGCGCGAAATCAATCAGCAGCGGTTGCGTTACTTCCACGAAGTGCTCACGCACGGCACGATCCGCGGCGCCGCGGACAGCCTGAACACGTCGCCCTCGGTCATCACGCGGCAAATCAAGCTGCTGGAGGACGAACTGGGCGCGCAACTGTTCGAGCGCCAGGCGCGCGGCGTGAAGCCCACCGAGGCCGCGGCGCATCTGCTGGAGTTCTGGCGCGGCTACCGCGCGCAGCAGGAGAAGTTCGAGGACCAGTTGCACGCGTTGCACGGGCTTCAGCAAGGCCGCGTGGATCTGGTCGTGAGCGAAGGCTACGTGGACGCGCTCGTCGCCGAAGTCATCACGCCGTTCTGCGCGCAGTATCCGAAGCTCGACGTGAGCCTCACGATGCTGCCCGTCGACGATGTGCTGGGTGAGGTTGCCGAAAGCCGTGCGCATATCGGCCTTGCGTTCAATCCGCCGCCGCATGAGCGCATCGAATACCGCGCGAGTTCCGCGCAGCCCGTCGTGCTGCTGGTGCGCCGCGACCATCCGCTCGCGCTGCGGGGCACGCCCGTCACGATCACCGACCTCCTCGCGTGGCCACTGGCGTTGATGCCCAGCACGTTCGGCATCGGGCATCTTGCGAAGATGCTGGCGTTCGCGGAGAACGTCGAGATTCGCGCGACGCTCACCACCAATTCGCTTACCGCGCTCAAGCGTTTTGTCGCCGTGGAAAACTTCGCGACGCTGATCGGCGAGTTCGCCGCCTCGCGCGAGATCGAGGCCGGCGAACTCGTGACCGTGCCGATCGATCACGCGCTCTTTCAAGGCACGAAGGCGCGCGTGCTCGTGAAATCGGGGCGGCCGCTCGTCGCGGCCGCGCACGAGTTGCTCGACTGGATCCTGCAACGCATGACGATGTTTCAGGCCGCGCACTAAAAGCTGGCTAGAAAGTGTCCACGTCGACGACGGCTTGTGCGAAGGCCTGAGGCGCTTCCTGCGGCAGGTTGTGGCCGATGCCGCTGAAGGAGGTCCAGGAGGTGCTACGAGTGCAGCGATGTGCGTCTGGTTCGTTACTCGATTTACCTGGTTATCCTCTCTATTTTATCGACTGGCGCCGTCACCCGAACCGCACGCAATACACCGGCGGCAAGTGTGCCGAAACGAGTTGCCAGTTTTCGCCGCCATCGTCCGAGGTCCACAGCGCGCCCGTGGTCGATCCCATGGCGAGACGCGTGCCGGAGCCGTCGATGTCGAGTCCGTGCCGGTAGACGAGGTCGTAGGCCGGCGCGGCTGGCAAGCCGTTCGAGAAGCGCTCGAACGTGCGGCCGCCGTCGCGCGTGCGCGTGACGACAAATTCACCATTCACGGGTACGCGGTACTGGTCCTTTTGGGCCGGGACGAACCACGCAGTATCGGGCTCGCGCGGATGCACCACGACCGCGAAGCCGAAGCTGGACGGCTGCGCTTCGATGCGCCGCCAGTGGGCCGCGCCATCGGTCGAGCGGAAGATCGCGCAGTGATGCTGGGTCCACAGCACGTCCGGGTTCGCCGCGCATTGCACCACGCGGTGCGGGTCTTGCGCGTTCGGTTCGCCGCGCCGCTCGGGCGGCATGTAGTCGGCTTCCATCCCCTCGGCGGTGAGGCGCCAGGTCGCGCCGCCGTCGCCCGTTTGCCAGACGCCGCCGCACGACACCCCCACCGTGACGTGCTGGCTGTCGCGCGGGTCGACCATTACCGAATGGATGCCCGGCGCATCGTAGCCGCCGCCCGCCCATTCGCGCCGCTCAGGGCGGTCCCACAACGGACGGTTGAGTGCCCAGGTGTCGCCGCCGTCGGCGGAGCGGAACAGGCCGCCCGGTATCGTGCCCGCCCACAACACGCCAGGCTCGTCCGCGCCGCCGGGCTCGAGCGACCAGATCTGCTGGAGCGACCAGGGCGCGGGCAGGCGCCCCAATTCATCCGGTTGATTGGCCTGAATGTCCTCGGCTGGCTGCGGCGGATAGACGGGTACCGCGCACTCTTCCCAGTGGGCCATGCCCGCGCGCCGCCGATGCAGTTTCACGCCGAAGTGGCCGAGATTGAGCGCGGCGTAGAGCGAACCGTCGCGCGCATCGGGCATCACCATGCTCACCGGTTCGCCGACGAATTCAGGTTCACCGATGGTCCAGCCGCCTTCTCCATCGGCTTGCAGAACGAACAGCCCCTTGCGGGTTGCGACTAGCAGTCGATCGCTCATCTCGTGCCCTCGTGTTTATCCACCCGACAGCGCCTGCACGACATACACGCGGCTCTCGTCGCCGATCGCATCGCTCAGATGTTCCCTGTCGCGTAGCCGGACGCCGTCCACGAACACCGCCAGATGCTTACGCAATGCGCCCTGATCGTCGAGGATATAGCCGCGCAAACGAGGCTGCTCGGCAAACACGGCATCGAACGCTTCGCGCAGCGTGCGCGCGTCGATCTCGCGCTCGGGCGTCGCGACGTGCCGCTGAATCGAAGCTGCGAAGAAGATGTGCGCCATGGCAGGCCGGCGGCGCGGAAGTGGCCGCATCCGCTGGTTCTGTAGTTTAGGCCATCCGCCGTGGGCTTCGACGCATTGGCGCGCGCCGAAGCCCATGTCCTGCGATGCAGTGCAGCAAGCCAGCCAGCCGTTACGACGCGCTGCCTTCCGGCTTTGTCTTGCCGTGCAGACACGGCGTCGGCAGGCGCATGCGGTACAGGGAAATCGCCTGGATCGTGAGCACGCAGAGAATGGCTGCGCCGTAGGCGGTCGGCAGGTTCCAGCGCGTGAGCGTGAGGCTCAGCACGAAGAAGAACGAGGCGAAGCCCAGCAGTCCCGTAGTCATGCCGCGCATGAGTTGCTGCGCCGCCTCATGGCCGATCATGCGGTGCGCGAACACCGCAAGGATGATCGCCATGAACGGAAACGACGCGAGCACGCCGCTCGCCTCCGGTCCGACATAAGGCGCGATCAGCGTCACGCTCACCACGAGCCCGGCGATGAGCGCCATGCGCGAAGGCAAATCCCACCACGGCGGCGTGAGCCGCGCAGTTCTCGCTGGCTTGTTGGGAATGAGATTGAGCGCGAGGGCGATGGCCAGAATGGCGAAGAGATAAAGGCCATTGGCCGGCATCGCGCTCCATTGCAGCACGAAGGCCACGAGGGCGAACGTCGCGCCTGCGGCCGCAAGCGCCACCTTCCATCCGCGCGCAGCAAGCCTGCAATAGGCCACGCAGAACGCCGCTTGCGCAGCCGTCGCCACGAGCGAGCCCGCCGTGGCTTGCGCGGCGAACGCGGGCCCGTGCTCCAGCGCGAGAAAAACCGAGACGGGCCCCGAGGTAAGCGGCAGTCCCACGAGCAAGCCGCCCACCGCTTCGCCCCAGCGGCGAGCGGCAAGACTGGCGGCCAACAGCAACAAAGGCGTAACGACGAGCTTGAAAAGCAGAAGATCCATGATGAGCGACGCAATGCGGAGAATGCCAACTTTCAGGAATGCGCGGCGGGCGTAGCGCTGGTTACGTTACGTCCCGCAGCTTTATGGCCATCTTGAAGGGCGCCAATGTGGCTGACAAACCATTTGTCGTCATATAATGCGTGAGCGAAACTCACACGTCACGCACGCATCCTGCTCCATGTTCGACCGCCTTCCCCCGCTGCAAACCCTGCGCGCCTTCGAAGCCACCGGGCGGCTCCTCAGCATGACGCTGGCGGCGCAGGAACTGCACGTCACGCATGGCGCGGTGAGCCGGCACATCAAGACGCTCGAAAGTCATCTGGGCGTGGCGCTCTTTCAGCGCCTCACGCGGCGCATCGTCCTGACCGAGGCGGGCGCCGAGTTCCTGCTGGCCGTCAACCGCGCGCTCGCTGAATTGACCAAGGAGTCCGAGCGACTGCGCACGCACGACAGCGTCACGCGGCTGAAGATCAACGCCAGTGTGTCCTTTGCGAACCGCTGGCTCGCGCCGCGCCTCTATCGCCTCAAGGCCCGCCATCCGGAACTCGACGTCCATCTCGACGTAACCGACAAATACGTCGATCTCAACGACTCGGATGTCGATGTGGCGATTCGCTACGGCAGCGGCCGCTACCCGCGCGTGCTGGCCGAGCGCATTCTGGACGAAACCGTCACACCGGTTTGCAGTGCTGACTATCGGGCGAAGATGGGCGGCATGGCGACGGTCGAGAGCCTCGCGCGCTGCACCTTGCTGCACGAAGGCGGCATGCTCGCGAACTGGGAGCAATGGCTGGCGCTGGCGGGGTTGAGCGGCGTGCGCAGCGATCGCGGCACGGCCTACAGTCATGGAAGCCTCGCGATCGAGGCGGCGATACGCGGCGAAGGCGTGGCGCTGGGGCGCAGCGTGATCGTGGCGGACGACATCGCGGCCGGACGCCTGGTCGCGCCGTTCCCGCAGTTGCGCCTCGAGTCCGAGCGCGGCCATGACCTCGTGTTTCGCATTGGCAGCCGCGACGACCCCAAGGTGCGCGCCGTGCGCGACTGGCTCGCCGACGAAATCCAGCTCTTTCTCGCTCAGGCCGGTTGACGATCGACCGGCGCGGTCAGTAACCGAGCGCCACCTTGGCGAGCATGCCGCACGCCACGCACACCAGAATCGCGGCGAAGCCCATCTGCGTATGCCGCGCGGAAACGCGGTGCGAGACGTGACGGCCCAGCATCATGCCGACGACGGTCGCGACGCTGAACCACAGCGTGAGGTCGAGCCGCAGCGGCACGCCATGCAGCACCGTCGCCACCACGCCGCCGGAACCCACGAGCGCAATGACCATCAACGATGTCGCGACGACGCCGTGCATGGAAATGTTCGTGAGCTTGCGCAGCATGGGCACGATGATGAAGCCGCCGCCCACGCCGAGCAGACCCGTCATCAAGCCCGTCAACGCGCCGGTCGAAGCCAGCGCGAGCGCCGTGGTTTTGGACCATACAAGGCGCCCCGTGTCGGGATTGATGCGGCCCACGCAGAGCGGCGACGCTTCCTGAAGCGCCCGCTTTTTGCCGATGGTTTGACGCAGCAGACGCACCGCCACGAACAGCATCACGCCGGCAAAGAGCGCGAGCAGCAGGCGTTGCGGCATGGCTTGAGCGAGGCGCACGCCGAGCCACGTGGTCGGCACGCCCGCCAGCGCCATGCAGAATGCCGCGCGATAGCGCACGAGGCGCTTTCTGAAGGCTTCGAGCGCGCCGATCCCCGCGCTGCTCGCCACGGCGATCAACGCGACCGGCGTGGCCTGCTGCATCGGCCAGCCCATGCCCACCACGATGGCCGGCACGGCGAGAATGCCGCCGCCCGCGCCCGTGAGTCCGAGCAACGCGCCGATCATGGCGCCGAGAACGAGTGAAACGATCATCGAATGTCGATGGTCATCGTGACTGTGAACGCCAAAATCAAACCGCCGCTTCCGCCGGCAAGCACGGCGCCACGGCGCGACGAATGCAGTCCACCGCGAAATCGACGTCTTCCGTCTTCGTAAAGCGCCCGAGGCTCAGGCGCACCGTGCGGTTTGCCGCTTCCTCCCCAACCCCGATTGCGGTGAGCACGTGCGAAGGCGTGCCAGCCGCCGAATTGCAGGCCGAAGTCGAGGAAATCGCGAGGTCGCCGGTCAGCAGGAACGGGAAGAAGCCCGACAGATCGATCGTGAGGCTCAGCGTGTGCGGAATGCGCTTCGCGCGCGCCGCGTTGAGCGTGACGCCCGGCAACGCGAGCACCTCGGCCAGCAAGCGCTCGCCAAGCCGCGCAATGCGCTCGCTGTCCGCTTGCAGAGACTCGCGCGCTATCACGCAGGCCACACCCATGCCCACGATCTGGTGCGTAGCGAGCGTGCCCGAGCGCAGGCCGCGCTCGTGGCCGCCGCCGTGCATCTGCGGCGCGATGTGCTCGAACGCCTCGCGGCTCACATAGATCGCGCCAATGCCCTTCGGCCCATACACCTTGTGCGCCGACATCGAAAGGAGGTCGATGCCCATCGCTTTCACGTCGATGGGCGTCTTGCCGAGCGCCTGCGCCGCATCGACGTGCAGCAGTGCGCCAGCGGCATGCACCACGCGCGCAATTGCCGCGACGTCCGTGAGCGTACCCAGTTCGTTGTTCACCAGCATGAGCGAGACGAGCCCGGTCTCGGGCGTGAGCGCGGCGGCCACCGCCTCTGCCGTGATTTCGCCGTGCGCGTTCGGCGCGAGGCGCGTGACGGCCATGCCGCGCGCTTCGAGGCTCGTCATCGTATCGAGAATGGCCTTGTGCTCGAGCTGGCTCGTGATGAGATGGCGCTTTTGCGTCGCGCGGTCCGCATAGCCCTTGAGGGCGAGATTGTTCGACTCTGTTGCGCCGGAAGTCCAGACGATCTCCTCGGCATCGGCGCCGATGAGCGCCGCCACGTCCTTGCGCGCCACTTCGACGAGACGCCGCGCCCGCTGGCCCGCGCCATGCGAGCTGGAGGCCGGATTGCCGAAGTCGCCTTCCATGCCCAGACAGCCGAACATCGCCTCGATCACGCGCGGGTCCGCCGGCGTGGTCGCGGCATAGTCAAAGTAATGCAAATCGCCCTTCTCGCTCATCTTCGTTTCTCGCACAACGGAATTTCGAAAAATGCTACGCGTCGGGCGCTAAAAAATGGTTCCAAATTTAAGCGGATTCTCCAAAGAGCGGAGTATCCATTTCTACTCTACGGGCCTCTCGAGAAATGAAATTCTCAACGCGCTCGACCAGGCAGCGTGGTGGCGCGATTGACGGTATCGCGTACGAGGGCCCGCAAGGCGCGATCCGCGCTCGCGCCGACTCACCCTTCGGGTGTCGCGATGTCCGCGCGAATCAGTTCATCGGCGAGCGTGAGCGCCTGTTCTCGCGCCAGCGGCCCCGTTGCGCAAGGCCCCGGACGCGGGCAGCCGTCGAACGGATAAATGAGCCGCCCATCGGTCTTGCGGCGAATGCGCAGCAATCCGTAGTAGCGGCCCGCGCCGTCGATCTGCTCGCCGCAGAAGACGTCATAGTCTTCCGCGGTGGTCGGGCGGCGCATGGCCGGTTTCGGCCTTTTCTCTGGCATGTCGGCACTCCGCGTCTATCCAGGGCGAGATACGCGCATATCCAGCAAACGCCGCGCCTGGCATGCCACTGCCGCCAGCGCGAACCCCTGCCCGCGCGAGGGGCGCCGCACGGAAGTCAGCGATAACAGGCACAATACGCGCCTACGCCGCCGCGCCGCCGCACCGGAATCCGCCCTTTTCATGCTGTCATGACTCACGATCTGCCCGAACGTCCAGCCACCGCCGCACGCCCGGCGAACTCGCCGCGCTTCCTGCTGTTCCTGATCTGCCTGTTCGCCTCCGCCGGGCAACTCGCCATCGATATCTACGTGCCCGCGCTGCCGGCCATGGCGCGCTACTTCGCGACCTCGCCGCAGGCGATCCAGTCGAGCGTATCGGGGTATATGGCGGCTTACGCGCTCGGCCAGCTCATCTTCGGGCCGATTTCCGATGCGTTGGGACGCAAGCGCGTGCTGGCGTTCGGCCTCGTGGTCTACACGCTCGGCTGCCTGCTTTCGCTCGCCGCGCCGAATCTGGAAACGTTCGTGCTGGCGCGCTGCCTGCAAGGCTTCGGCATTGCCGCGACCAACCTGCTCGCGAAGGCCATCATCACCGACACGTTCGTGGGTACCGCGCTCATGCACGCCTACACCTACATGTCGATCACCTGGGGGCTCGCACCGATCATCGCGCCCGTGATTGGCGCGCATTTGCAGGAGTTGTTCGGCTGGAAGTCGTGCCTCGTGTTCCTGCTCGTCTATTCGCTGGTGATGTGGGTGCTGCTGTGGAAATTTCGCGAGACCTTGCGGCAACCCGTGCATCTGGAGCCGCGCACGCTCATCGCGAATGCGGGCAAGGTGCTTGCGAGCCCCGTGTTCCAGAGCTGCTTTCTCGCTCAGGGCCTGTGCTACAGCATCCTGCTGGTGTTCAACATCATCGGGCCGTTCATGGTGCAGAACACGCTGCACAAGCCGCCTACGTTCTTCGGCTATCTCGCGCTCGGCATTGGCTTGATGTATTTCCTGGGCGGCCTTTCGAACCGGCTGCACGGCCCGCGCCTGCCCACGCCGGAGCAGCGTCTGCGGGTAGGCTCGCGCGTGATGGCGGGCGCTGCGATCGCCATGCTCGTGCTCGCGCTCACGGTCGGCTTGCGCGTATGGACGCTCGCCATCCCGGTGCTGGTCATGGGTTTGTGCGCGGGCGCGATGTATCCCACGCTGATGGCGAAGGGCAACTCGCTGTTCCCGCATATCGCGGGCTTGACGAGCGCGATTCTCGGCTGCGCGCTGCTGCTCGTTTCCTCGGCGATGATGGGGCTCGCCGGCTTCGTCTCCGTGCACGTGCTCACGCCGCTTGCGGTGTTCTTCGTGGTGCTCGCGCTCACCGTTGTCGTGATGGTGACGAAGCTGCTGCGCCACCTCGCGCAGAGTCAGGCCGCCGCCGCGCTCGCGCAGCGCAGCGGCGAGGCGGCGTGAGTCCCTGCCGCCGCACTACCTGATCGCGCGCGCCACGTCCTGCAACCGCGTGAAGGCGCGGTAACGCGAGTCGTGCAGCGCCGCGATCTCGCCTGTGGCCGGTGCGTAGACCTTGCTGATCTGCGACATCGCAGCCATCGCCTCGCGCGCGTTTTCGTATAGCCCGCCCGCCACGGCGCCCAGCATGGCCGCGCCGAGCAGCACGGGCTCCTCGGCGTGGGTGGCCAGCACGGGCTTACCCGTTGCGTCCGCAAGCAGTTGCCGCACCAGGTCGAGCCGCCCGGCACCGCCGCTGATCACCACCTGCTCGATCGGCGCGCCCGCCTGGGCCTGCACCTCGATGATCTGCCGCAGCCCATAGCCGATGCTGCCAATGCCCGCGACATAGAGCGCGACCAGGCTCTCCATGTCCGTCTCCATGCCGAGTCCCGCAATGACCGCCCGCGCGTGCGGATCGGCAAACGGCGCACGGTTGCCGAGGAATTCCGGCACGACGTGCAAGCCCGCATCGTGCGCGAGGCGCACTGCCGCGGACAAACCCTCCGCGGCCTGCGCCGCAAGCCCGGCGAGCATCGTCGGCAGCGACTGGCCTTCGCTCGCCGCACGGCGCGCGGCTTCCGCGGCGAGCGGATGCATCGTGAGCAGCCGCTCGATCGCCGCGCCCGCCACCGACTGCCCGCCTTCGTTGAGCCACGCTTCGGGCACCATCGCCGAGTAGTACGGGCCCCACACGCCGGGCACGAACACGGGGTCGCGCGTCGTGGTCATCGTGCAGGACGAGGTGCCGAACACATACGCGAGGCACGCCTCGGGCTGCCCTTGCGCGCCCACCGTGCCGATGCCGCCCGCATGCGCATCGATCACGCCCGTCGCGACCGGTGTGCCTGCGCGCAGGCCGAGCTGCGCGGCAGCCTCTGGCGTGAGCCCGCTGCCGAGCGGCGTGCCCGGCTCGACGATCGTCTGGCCGATGCGCGCGAAACCTTCGTCCGCGAGCACGCCCAGGCCCACGGTGCGGAAGTAGCTCTCGTCCCAGCGCTTTTCGTGCGCGAGATAAGTCCACTTGCAGGTCACGGTGCAGGTGGAGCGCGAGAGATCGCCCGTGGCGCGCCACGTGAGGAAGTCCGTCAGGTCGAAGAACTGCCAGGCCGCGGCGAATACTTTGGGCCGGTTTTCCAGCAGCCACAGCAGCTTGGGCGTTTCCATCTCGGGAGAGATCTTGCCGCCCACGAAACGCAGCACATCGTGGCCCGTGGCGTTGATGCGCTCGGCCTGCTCCACGGCGCGATGGTCCATCCACACGATGATGTCGCGCTCCGCCACTTCAGAGGGACCAACGGGCAGCGGCTTGCCGCCTTCGCCCAGCACGACGAGCGAACAGGTGGCGTCGAAGCCGATGCCGGCAATGCTCTGCGGCGGGATCGCGGCCTGCGCCAGCGCTTCCTTAACGGCATGGCACACGGCGCTCCATATCTGCGTGCTCGATTGCTCGACAATTGCGCCGCTCTCATGAAACACGGTGATGTCGTGTTTCGCCGACGCCACCATGCGTCCGGCGGCATCGAAAATACCGGCGCGGGCGCTGCCCGTGCCCACGTCGACGCCGACGGTATGGCGTGCGCCGCCAGCCTGGTTAGTTGAGGTCATGGCTCGTTGATTGTGTGTTTACAGATCGACACTGTTCGGCAGGATCACGAGGTCGCGAATGGTCACGTTGCGCGGCCGCGTGAGCATGAATACCACGGAATCGGCCACTTCCTTCGGCTGCATGAGACTGCCCTGCGCCAGCGCTTCGTCCATCTTCGCCTTGGGCCAGTCGTCGAGCAACGCCGTGACCACCGGGCCCGGCAGCACCGCGCCCACGCGCACGCCGTGCTTCGCGACCTGGCGGCGCACGGTGTGCGCAAAGGCCTGCACCGCGAACTTCGAAGCCGTGTAAATGGGCTCCCAAACCACCGGCACGACGCCCGCCACCGAACTCGTGAAAATGATATCGCCCGCCTTCTGCGCGATCATGTGCGGCAGCACCGCATGCACGGAGCGAAACGCGGCGTTGATGTTCAGGTTGAGCATGCGGTCCCACTCGTCGGGATTGCCGCTCGCCACTTCGCCGCCGATATAGGCGCCCGCGTTGGCGTGAAAGATATCGAGCCCGCCCGCGAGATCCAGGATCTTCGGCACCATCGCCGCGTAATCCGAAGGGTTGAGCAGGTCCATGGCGAGCGGCAGCGCATTGGGCCCCAGCTCCGCGCAACATTTTGCGAGCCGGTCTTGCGCGCGGTCGATCAGCACGACTTTCGCGCCTTCGTCCACGAACGCGCGCGCGCACGCGAAGCCGATGCCGGACGCCGCGCCCGTAATGGCGGCGACCTTTCCCTTGATCGATTCAGACATGGGTGACTTTCTCCTTGAATCTGGTTCCAGCGCCTCAGGCGCGGCCATGCGAAACACGCGACTGGCGGGCAAGCGAATCGACGATCACCGCAATGGCCAGCACGGCGCCGGTAATCATGAAGCGCAGCGATGACGACAAATTCAGCAGCGTGAGACCGCTCGCAATCGACTGGATCACGATAATGCCAAGCACTGCCGACCATGCGCTGCCGCGCCCGCCGAACAGGCTCGTGCCGCCGATCACGGCCGCCGCAATGGCGTTGAGGTTCACGTCGCCGGTGCCGGCCTGCTGGCTTGCTGAAGCGAGGCGCGCTGCTGTGAGCACGCCGCCGATCGCGGCAAGGCTCGCGCACAGCACGAAAGCGCTTGTATAGATCGCGCCGACCTTGATACCCGCGCGCCGCGCGGCTTCATGGTTACCGCCCACGGCGTGCATCGAACGGCCCCAGCGTGTGCGCGTGAGCGCGTACTGCATGACGACGGCGAGGCCGAGAAAGAGGCCGAACATCAGCGGCACGCCACGTCCACGGTTGAGATAGGCCACGACGATTTCGAGGAACACAGTCAGCGCCGCCGCGCGCACGAGCAGGCCCGCGACCGAAGGCGCGGAGAGCCTCGCCGCATGGCGGCGCGAGCGCGTGCGCATACCGAGCAGCAGGAGCACGATACCGGGCAGCAGCGCAATCACATGCGAGACGATTGGCGGGATGACCATCAGTTGCCCGAAATTCACCATCGTCGAGCCGTAGGGCAAATTGATCGAGCCGGTCGAGCCGAGCACGTAGAGCTGCATGCCGAGAATGGCGAGCAGCCCCGCGAGCGTCGAGACGAAACTTGGCATGCCTATCCAGTTGAGCAGCAGCGCGTACAGCGCGCCGATCACCGCGCCCACCGCAATGGCGGCGACGATGGCGAGCAACACCGGCCAGCCGTCGTTGACCCACAGCGTGCCGACGAGCGCCGACGCAAAACCGCTCATCGAGCCCACCGAGAGATCGATTTGCCCAAGCAGCAGCACGCAGACAATGCCGAGCGAAATGACGCCGACCGTCGAACAGTCGAACAGCATGTTCACGAGGTTGTCGGCGGAGAGAAATACGGGGTTCAGGCTCGTGAACACCGTCCAGATGATGACGAGCCCGGCAATGACCGGGAGCGAACCCAGGTCGCCCGAACGCACGCGGTCGACGAATGCCGACACACTCTCGCCAATTCCGCTCGCGTGCTTCACGCGCACGTCGCTGCGGTCGAGCAGCGTGGAGGGCTGCGCTTGCGGCTTGGGGGCGTCCTGGCTTTCAGGCTGCGGAGCGCCATGGATAGTCTTGCTCATGATCGTTCCTTTCATTGCACGTCCTGTTGCGCCTGGCGGCGGCCGGCGCGGCGCGACACCGCGTTTTCCGTCGCCCCGGTGATCGCCGCCACGAGCTCGGCGTTCGACGAGTCGGGATAGAAAATCCCGTTGTTGCGGCCGAGGCGCAGCACGACGATGCGGTCGGCCACGGCGCGCACGTCTTCCATGTTGTGGCTGATCATGATGACGGCATGCCCGCGGTCGCGCACGCGCTCGATCAGGTTCAGCACTTCGGCGGTCTGCGCCACGCCGAGCGCGGCGGTCGGTTCGTCGAGCATGATGAGCTTCGGGTCGAGAAGCAGCGAGCGTGCGATCGCGACGGTCTGGCGCTGCCCGCCCGAGAGCGAGGCGACCACGTCGCGCACGCTGGGAATGCGCGCAGAAAGCTCGTTGAGCAGCGTCCAGGCCTTCACTTCCATCGTGACCTCGTCGAGCCGGTAAGGGCTCAACTCGCGGCCAAGGAAGATGTTCGCCACGACGTCCAGGTTCTCGCACAGCGCGAGGTCCTGGAACACTGTCGCGATGCCTAAGTCGAGCGCCGTGCCCGGATCGGACAGGTTCACCGGCTGGCCGCGGAACGTGATCGTCCCGGCGCTCGGCTGGTGCACGCCCGCCAGAATCTTCACGAGCGTCGATTTGCCCGCGCCGTTGTCGCCCACGAGCGCGACCACCTCGCCCGCATGCACGTCGAGTTCGATATCCGTGAGGGCGGAAACCGCGCCGAAGTGCTTCGAGACGCCGCGCAGGCTCAGCACCAGTTCGCCGGGCACGCCACTTGTTGTGGCGCGGTCCGTGGCGCGGTTCGTAGATTCGTCAGTCATGAAATGGGTACCTCTTCGATTCTTTCGAGGCCCGGCGCGCGCCGGGCCCAGCCATGCGTATCAGCCGCCAATGCCGAGCTTCTTGCAGCCATCGGCGTAGCGGCCCGTGCACAGGTCCTTCGCGTTCGCGAAGCCCTTGTCCACGACTTCGGCCTTGATGTTCTTCTGCGTGATGACGGCCGGCTTGAAGAGTTGCGAGGGCGTCTTGAAGAGCGTCGTCTCGCCCTTCACGGGCTGGCCGCTGAGGAAGCCCACGGCCACTTTGGCCGCCGCGCCCGCCACGATCTCGCTGGGCTTGAGGATCGTGTTGTACTGGTCGCCCGCGATGATGAGTTGCAGGCCCGCGGTGGTCGCATCGTTACCCGTAACCGGCGGAACCGGGTTCACGCCCGCTGCCTTGAAGGCCGCAATGGTGCCGCCTGCCGTACCGTCGTTCGCGGCCACGACGCCCACGATCTGCGGCCCGAAGCGCGTGATCTGCCCGCTCACCCACTGCTGCGCCTTGGGCGGCGCCCACTCGGGCGTGTCGTACTCGGAGAGCGTCTTGTAGCCGCTGCCCTGCAGCCCTTCGTGAATGCCCTTCTTGATGAGCCCCGCGGCGGCGTCGGTCGGCGAGCCGTTCACTTCGAGCACGCCGCCCTTGCTGCCGGCGACGCCCGCTTCCTTCAGGTGCTGCACGAGCGACTGCGCAATGGACTTGCCGATTTCCTCGTTGTCGAACGAGACGTAGTAATCGGCGGGCGTGGACGGCACGGGCCGGTCATACGCGATGACCTTGATGCCCTGGCTCTGCGCCATATGCACGAGCGAGGCCGCAGCCGTGGAGTCCACCGGATCGAGCACGATGACCTTCGCGCCTTGTGCGATCACCGAGTTGAACTGTTGCTGCTGCTGCGAGGCATCGGCATTGGCGTTCTGGTAGAGCACCTTGCAGTCGGGGCAGAGCTTGCCCATTTCGGCCTTGAAGCCGGGAAAGTCGTGCTGCTCGTAGCGCGTGGAGGCCTGGTCGGGCATCAGGAACGCGACCGTGCCGCTCGGCGCGGCATAAGCCGACGTGATGCCCGCAAGGGCGAGACTGAGTGCGGCGGCGCCGATCAGTTGGGTGTGAAGTCGGGTCATCGGGTGTCTCCGTTTTTTGGTGGAATGCCTGGCGGGCTGCCGGGTGAAAGTGTGAGTTCGTCCTCCGCAGTCCATGGTATGGGCACTGCGTTTGAATCTCCTTTTGCTGGGCGATCCGCTAGCCGATCGCTGGCGAGCCGTACACGGCTTCGCTCTTGCTAGCCGCGCTCGCGGCATTGAGCCGCTGATACGATCGCCAGCGCGACGGCGACATTTCCTTGAGCAGCAGGAACTGGCGGTTGAAGTTCGAGAGGTTGTTGAAGCCAACCTGATAACAGATGTCGGTGATATTCAGTTCACCTGACATCAGCAGCTGGCACGCCAGATTGATGCGAAGCTGGTTCACGTAGCGCACGAACGACACGCCCGTATGGCGGCGGAAGTAACGCGAAAACGCGCTCACGCTCTGCCCAGCCAGTTCCGCCAGCTCCGTTTCGCGCAACTCCTGCGAAAGGTTCTTGCCGATGAAAGCCAGCACGTGATTGATGCGCGTGCCTGCATAGCGCGCCGGATCGGCTCGATACGCCTCGCTCGCGAGCGCCGCGGGCTCCTCGCTTTGCACGAGCAGATCGAGCAGGTCGATGAAGAGCGTGACGCGCCGCATGCCTTGCGCGCCCAGCATCTCGCGCAGGATCGGCTCGGCGGACGCGCCCGTTTCCGGCGTGAACAAGAGGCCCCAGCGCGACGCGTCCAGCAACGCCTCCACGCGCCTGAATTCGGGAAACGCCGCGATCGCGCGTGCGATGAAATCGGCGTCGAACTGGAGGACGAGGCAACGTTCGTCCACGGGCTCGTCGTGCGGCACGCTGCTCACCCAGTTGTGCGGCAGGTTCGGGCCGATCATCACGAGATTGCCGGGCGCGAAGCTGCCGATGAAGTCGCCCACGAAATACTTGCCCGTGGTCGAGGTGATGAGGTGAATTTCGTACTCGGGGTGGAAGTGCCAGCGCACCGTCCGATAGGGGTAGCCGTGCGACCAGACCTTGAACGACTCGTCGCGCGGCACGGCGACCAGTTCGAGGTCAGGCTGGGAATGTGTGGCGCGGGGCGCGGTTGTGCGCGCCGTGGCTGCCCCAATGGTTTGCATCTCGACTCCTCCTGCACGGTTTTTTCTTGTTCTGCGACGGCTGCTCGCGCATACGCTGGACCTACCTTCGAATGACGCGCCGCCATGACTGAAAATTAACCGGCGCGTCACGTATCCACCACTGAAAATCAGACCGCAGACTGATACTTTCTTGCATTCGGGTTAGTCCTGGGCCCATTCCTGCGTGCAGGAAGTCAACTTTTGTGCATAGCAAAAACGGCAATTGTTGCCGTCGCCCGCCCGGCAGCGAATCCCAAAGAACGGTCAAATGTGGCCAGACCGGCCGCACGACGGGCACCCGCGATGCGCAGGCAGGGAAATTCCCGATGCGAAATCGTCCTATGACATCGGAAACGGAAATTGACGGGACTAACTTGATCTCCAGCGCGCCATTCGGGCCGCGGTTCCTGAAACGAGGACGTCTTATGCGATTCGCCGACACATGGCATTCCCCCACGCCGGGCCGGTCCCTATGGGACGACACACAATCTCCCGACCACGACCAGCACGCCGCCCCCACCGGAAGCGCGCATACGCTGCCACGCCGCGCCATTACCGCCGCGGCGCTCGGTAATGCGACCGAGTGGTTCGACTATGGCATTTACGCTTACGGGCTCGCCTATATCTCCGCCGCGCTGTTTCCGGGCAGCACGGCAAGCGCCACGCTGTTCGGGCTCGGCACCTTTGCCATTTCATTTTTGATTCGCCCGCTCGGCGGCCTGTTCTGGGGTCCGCTCGGTGACCGGTTCGGGCGCAAGAAAGTGCTCGCGCTGACCGTGCTGCTGATGTCCGGCGCCACGCTGCTCGTGGGCCTGCTGCCAACGTACGCGAAAGCCGGCTGGATCGCACCCGCGGCCCTCATCGCGTTGCGCATGATCCAGGGCTTCTCCACGGGCGGTGAATATGGCGGCGCGGCCACCTTCATGGCCGAATACGCGCCCGACGAACGGCGAGGCTTCTGCGGGAGCTTCCTTGAATTCGCCACGCTGGCCGGCTTTTCGCTGGGCGCGTTGCTCATGCTCGCGGCGTCGCTCACGCTCGGCAACGATGCGATGCATGCGTGGGGCTGGCGTCTGCCGTTCCTTGTCGCCGCGCCGCTGGGGCTGATCGGCTTCTATCTGCGTTCGCGCATCGAGGACACGCCGGTGTTCCGCGAGATGGAGGAGAAAATCGAGCAACAGGAGCGGGCGCGCCCGGCCATTTCGCTGCGTACGCTGCTGCGCGAACATCGCGTGCCGCTCGTGCTGCTCGGCGGCCTCGTGGTCGCGCTCAATGTGGTGAACTACGTGCTGCTCGCGTATATGCCCACGTACATGCACAAGGAACTCGGCGTGAGCGAAAACATGTCGCTGCTCATTCCGCTCATCGGCATGCTCACGATGATGGCCCTGCTGCCGTTCGCGGGTCGCCTCTCCGATCACGTAGGCCGCAAGACGCTCTGGTGGTTCTCGCTCGTCGGGCTGTTCGTCGCCGCCGTGCCGATGTTCATGCTGATGCGCCACGGCGTGGGCGGCGCGCTGATCGGCTTTGCCGTGCTCGGCCTGCTCTATGCGCCGCAGCTCGCGACCATCTCGGCGATGTTCCCCGCCATGTTCCCGACGCAAGTGCGTTATGCCGGGATGGCGATTGCGTACAACGTCTCGACCTCGCTGTTCGGCGGCACCGCGCCGATCGTGAGCGACTGGCTCGTCGACAAGACCGGCAGCCCGCTCGTTCCGGCGTACTACATGATGGCCGCATGCGCGGTGGGCGCCATTGCCCTCTTCTTCGTGATCGAAACGAAGGGATGCTCGTTGCGCGGACAACAGGTTCCTGGGAAGGCGCAGCAGCAGTGACCGTCATGCTCCAGTTGAAATGCCCGACCGTGTGTCGGGCATTTTTCTTTGCAGCGACTAACGTTTGAAAATGACCTTCGTCGTAGCGGGGTCGATCGGCGCGGACGAATGCTGGTGGAAGATTTTCCAGCCCTCAGCCGTTTGCCGCAGCGTCGCGGTAATGCGGTTGTCCATCGAGCGCAATTCCTCGCCGTCCACAGTGACCGCTTTGTACGCCACGAAGGCGTGCACCGCCGCGAGTTCCCCGGAAATGGCTGTCTGCGCCTTGCTGAAATCCACCACCACGCTCTCGGCCCCCAGCGAGCCGAACCAGCCCTCCACCATGGAGCGCCACGACGCGATGCCCTCGTATGTCCATGCGCCCCACATGTCGAAGGCCAAAATGTCCGGGGCGTATAGCGCGACGAACGCGTCTACGTCTTTGGCGAATACGGCGGCTTTATAGTCTTGCAGGACCTGCAGGATCGGATCGGCGGCTTTGTCCACTGTGTTGTCTCCTGAGCCAGGTTGCGTTGGCGAATGAACGGCCGCTTATTAAAGCACTTTTCAGGTGAACAAAGATTTAGCGGGCGCTCCTTTGAACCAATCCATGACTCGCAGACCGATCGAGCTTGCTCTGCGGCCGCAGCAGCAGATAAAAAGCGGCGCCATGCGTAATCGCCAGCAGCGGAACGAAGATCACGGGAATTGCGTACGTCACGCCCAGTTCTCCCGCGTGCACAGGAACGCCGGCCTGGATCGCGTGGTAGTACGCAAAAGCCAGATCCACCGCTCCCACAAGATTGAACGCCACGACGAAGAACCAGAACATGGGCCGCCTTCTTGCTGCGAGTAGCGCCAGCATGGCCAGCACGCCCGTTGCGAGGTCGCCATAGGCCGTAGGCACCGCGAAACTCGCCGGCAAATCGGGACTCACGACGCCCGGCAGCATGAAGACCAGCCCGAAGAATCGGAAGCTGTGCAGCGTGGCGATCGCGCGCTGCGCGTCGAAGAGGTCCATCGACCTGAGCCTGGGCCAGATGTACACGGTAAAACAAAGAAGCCACGCGACATACCCTAGAACGAGGTGCAAGCGGAAGATCGATTCCGGTGACATATTGCCTCCTGCAAGGTGTTTTCCGATGTGTGGATGAAATGAAGAGCGATCATGCAGCGCGACGCCGGAACAATTGGCGCAGCGAAAGCGCGTGCAACAGGATCGAACTGGGCACGACGAACGCGGGCGTCAGTACGTATGGGTAAGTGCCCGCGTTGAGGCTCGGCATATCTGGAGCGATCAACTGGAAGCGGCCGGGCGCCGTGATCATCCCCAAGGTCACGGCGACGGCGAAATCGGCGAGACCGAAAACATTCCACGCGATCGCGGCCCGGCGCCCCTGCGCTGTCCCGCTCGCCACGGCGATGGCTGCCGGTACGGCGAACAGGCCGGTCAGCAGGTCGCCGGTTCCCGCCGGCAACGCGTCCACACCGGCCATCGAGCCATGCAGCCACGCAGCGATCGCCCAGCTGCCGAACACGCGGTAAAACTGCAGCGCGATGAGCCAGGCCGCCGGCATCGCGTCGAGCACTTGTCCAACCCGCTTCGACAGCAGCAATAGCGGCGTGCCGATGATCACCGGAAGGAAAATCGCCAACGGCAACATTGGCAGCGGCGGCGGTAAGGCGCTCAGTCGAAAGACGCCGTGGATCGCCGCGCTCCAGATGACTGCAAACCACAGCGCATGCGGGATGAGAATCGCAAGCCAGGTCGCGCGGCGCTGGCCCAGCGTCAGTTCCGTGCGTTCGAGGCCGAGCCACAAGCCGACCGCCATGAACAACTGCGCGACGAGCTGGTGCGCCGTGGTTTGAAAGCCGCTACCCGGAATCGCCGGCAGCCAGTACATCACCGCAATCCACAGGACGCTAAGCGGCACAATCCAGCGCAGGCTGCGCCAGGCCGGGCGCGGCGGGATGATGCCTACGGAAACGGCGGGCGTGCTCATCAGCGGTTCTCCAGATGAATGCCGAACTTCGCGGTGGGTGCCGTCGGTCGCGCGGCGCTGTTTGCGCGCGCCATCGGCTGGCACGTTAGGTGTACCATCGTTTCCCGCGAGCGACTATTCATCACAATGTTGATGCGCTATGAAGCAGAACTTCACAGTCAGGCAAGGCGCGCTCGATGGTGTAGAGGCGTTTCTGAGCGTTGCCAGACACCGCAGTTTTCGCAAGGCGGCAGCGGATCTCGGGGTGACGCCTTCGGCCATCAGCCAGGCAGTGCGTGTGCTCGAAGAGCGCATTGGCGCGGCGCTCTTCGTGCGCACCACGCGCAGCGTCGGTCTGACCGAAGCCGGCGAACGGTTTCTTTCGCGTGCCAAACCGGCCTTCGAAGAACTCGTTGCCGCGAGCGAAGTGGCGCGCGAACTCGGCCAGCGCCCCACGGGTCTGTTGCGGCTCTCGGTGCCGCGCGCGGTTGTCCCGCTGCTGCTGGAACCGTTGCTCGCTTCGTTCTGCCAGGCTTATCCCGAAGTCGAAGTGGAGATCGCGGTCAGCAAGGAAGTGGTCGATCTCGCGGCAGAAGGGTTCGATGCCGGCATCCGGCTAGGCCAGCTCGTTGCCGCCGACATGGTGGCAGTGCCGTTGACACCGCCGTTTCGCCTTGTCGTCGTCGGTAGTCCTGCCTATTTTTCCGCGAACAAACGGCCCCGTCACACGGACGATCTGCGCCAGCATGCCTGTTTGCGCTGGCGGCGATCCACCGGCGCCCTTGCATCGTGGTCATTCGACGACAATGGGCACGCCGTGGAGATCGCCGTATCGGGACCGCTGATCGCCAGCGATTTCCCGACCATGATGGGCGCGGCGCTGGAAGGCATCGGCCTCGCCCAGCTACCCGAGCCGATGGTTTCCGACGCGGTAAAGGCGGGAAAGCTCGTGCGAGTGCTCGACGCCTACGCGCCGATGCTGCCCGGCGTGTTTCTCTGCTATCCGAGCCGCCGGCAGATCATGCCCAAGCTGCGCGCGTTCATCGACCACGTGAAGAGCCGCAAGCCGGGCGCGGGGCAGACCAGGGGCCGTTGACCGCGCCCACGGCGCCTGAACGTCACGCAATGCTCTCCCAGGCACCCGATCGGGCCGAGCGGAACACGGCGTCGATCACCCGCATGTTCGCGCTGGCGTCTTCCAGAGGAATCGCCTGCGGCGTTCCGTTCAATATCGCCTCGGCGAGCACCGCCGCTGCCACGCCGTATTGATCGCACACAGGAAACTCCAGCCAGCGATCCGCTTCTCCTTGCTTGCTCAGCAGGAGTCGCGTTGGCCGGTCATTCGGTGCGTTGAACGGAATCTCGACTTCTACCCGCCCGGTGGTGCCGTGAAACTGCATGCGCTGGTAAGGATGAATCTGGGTCGAGTAGAAGAAACTCGCTTGCACGCCGTCGAAATCCATCAGCACGGAGCCAAGACGATCCACTTCGAACGACGGATCGCGCTCCATCAGCGCGACCACGCGTTTCGGCTCACGGCCGAGTACGAAGCGCGAAGTCGTGATGGGATAACAGCCGATATCGAGCAGACCGCCGCCGCCCAGTTCGTTCTGGTTGCGAATGTTGTGCGCATCCGTGTTGTAGTACGTAAAGCCGCCGGTCACCGCGCGCAGCTCGCCTATTGCGCCCTCTTCGATCAGCGCACGGACCTTGAGCCACTGTGGATGCGTGCGAACCATGAACGCTTCCTGGATATACCGCCCGCTCTTGTCGCGCGCGGCGATCAATCGTTCCGCTTGCTGCGCATCGAGTCCGATGGGCTTTTCGCATAGCACATGCTTGCCCGCCTCGACGGCCTTGATCGTCCACTCAACGTGAAGGTGATTGGGCAGCGGGATATACACCGCATCGATTTCCGGGTCTGCCAGCAGCGCCTCGTAGCTGTCGTACGCGTGCGCGAGACCATACTTTGCCGCGGCGGCCTTTGCCTTCTCTGCTGAACGCGAAGCAATCGCTTTTACGCGGCACTTCGGCGCGTGGTGCATGGGCACGACGACTTTGTCGTTGATCTTCGACGTACCCAGGATGCCCCAGACGATTTCATCCTTTGCCATGACGTTCCCTTTGGATTCGATTGTGTGATGCGTGAATGGACTGAATGGAACTCACTATTAACGAGAACTGCAAGCACTCGAATTGCAGGAGTTTACACCCGCGAAAACCCTCACCACGTCCACTCACGAACGGCCAATGCAACAACTGATAACAACTGACGGCAAGTTGAAAGCGCAACGTCACGAGAGATTCGCCTTCCACCTCCACATTGCTCGGGCTGTGCGCAGGTCCCTCGCAGTTCCCCACAATGCAATACAAAAAAACGAGGTGAAAGATGGAGAATACGACCCGGTGGTCGCGGTTAGGCGCAGTCGTCGGAGCGAGCGCGATGGCACTCGCAGGTGTGCAGTCGACGGCTTACGCAGGCGACATGAAAGACGTGAAGCACGTCCTGCTCATCAGTTTCGACGGCCTGCACGAACAGGATGTGGCCCGTTGCATCGGCAGCAATGCCTGCCCCAACCTCGCGCTGCTCGCGAAGTCGGGCGTGACCTACACGAACGCACACACGCCGCATCTGTCCGACTCGTTCCCGGGCCTCACGGCGCTGGTGACGGGCGGCTCGCCGAAGAGCGCTGGCCTCTTCTATGACGTGTCATATGACCGTACGCTCTACGCCCCGCTCGATTCGCACTGCAAGGGCCCGCAAGGCTGGAATGTCGTGTTCGACGAAACGACCGGCATCGACGGCGAGAACGGCGGCGCGCTGATCCACCTCGACGGCGGCGGCGCGTTCAATCCGCAAGCCATTCCTTACGCCAAGGTCAACGGCGTGTGCACGCCCGTGTACCCGCACAACTACATCAAGACGAACACCGTCTTCGAAGTGATCAAGCAGAACATCCACGGCTCGCGCACCGCGTGGGCGGACAAGCATGCGTGGGGGTATGACTGGGTCAACGGACCTTCGGGCAAGGGCGTGGACGATCTGGCGCGCACCGAGATCAATTCGATCGACCCGACGACGAACACGAATTATCTGGACACCTACACGCATACCGAAGTCTTCGACAACATCCACGTGCAGGCGCTGATCAACGAGATCGACGGGCTCGACTCGACGGGCAAGACGAGCGCGCCGGTGCCCACGATGTTCGGCACGAACTTCCAGACGCTCAGCGTTGCGCAGAAGTCGCCCGTCGCGAACAAGGGCGGGTATCTCGACGCCGACTTCACGCCGGGCCCGCAGGTCGCCGCCGCGATCACGTATCTGGACAACTCGCTGGGCCGCGTGGTGCAGGAACTCCAGCAGCGCAACCTGTATTCGTCGACGCTCATTATCGTGACGGCCAAGCACGGCCAGTCGCCGACCGATCACTCGAAGCTGGTGAAGAACGGCGACACGCTCACGAAGCTGCTCGAGGCCAACAACTATCTGGACTCGAACGGCAACTTCGGCCAGAACAACACGAAGTCGGGCAACCTGAACGACGGCACGGGCCTTCCGGGCACCGGCATGGTGCAGACCGACGACGTTGGCCTGATCTGGCTGCGTGACCAGAGCCAGAAGGACGCCGTGGTGAAGAAGCTGCAGGCGAACCTGAGCTGTAATGCGCCGGGCATTTGCGCGGACGGCCCGCAGGCGTACATCCTCACGGGCGACCGCCTCGCCGACTGGTTCGGCAATCCGTCGAACGGCCGCACGCCGGACATCATCGTGCAGCCGAACCCGGGCGTGATCTACACGTCGAGCACGGCCAAGGATGAAGAGCACGGCGGCAACGCGCCCGACGACAGCCATCTGGGCCTCGTCGTGTCGTTCCCCGGCCTTCACCACGCCGGGCGCACGGACGACCACTACGTGTACACGACCCAGGTCGCGCCGACGATCCTGAGCGCGCTCGACGTCGATCCGCATCTACTGCATGCGGTTCAGCTCGAAGGCACGCGCCGCCTGCCGGGGCTGGGGCTTGACGAGAAGTAAAAGGAAGTAGCGAAGAGCGGCTGGCTGCGGCAGTCATCGGAGGGTCGATGGCTGCCGCGTCAGCGGCCCGCTCAAACCGTTTGCAGCCCTTCGATATCGCAGATGCGAATCAGCTTGCCCTGCGCGTCGATGAGACCACGCTTCTGAAAGCGCGACAGAATCCGGCTCACGGTTTCGAGCGTGATGCCGAGATAGCTGCCCATATCCTCGCGCGACATGCGCAACCGGAACTCCGCCTGCGAATAACCGCGCTGCCAGTTGCGCGAAGACACGTCCAGCAGGAAGGCGGCCACGCGTTCTTCAGCGGTGAGCGAGCCCAGCACCATCATCTGCGAGGCTTCCTGGTTGAACTGGTCGCCCATGAGCCGGTGCAGCCGGTCCTGCATCGTGCCGCTCTCGCGACACAAGGTCTTGAGCGCGGCGTAGGGAAGCGTGCAAATCGAACTGTCTTCGAGCGCGACCGCGCTGAACGCATGCACGTCGGTGGCGATGCCGTCGAGACCGAGCGCGTCCCCCGCGAGACGCAGCCCCGTGATCTGCTCGCGGCCGTCGCGGTTGACGATCAGCGTCTTGAGCGAGCCGGAGCGCACGGCGTACAGGCTGTCGAAGCGGTCGCCCGAGCGATAGAGCGCCTCGCCGCGGCGCACCTTGCGCGCCCCGCAGATCAGGGCCTCGAGCCTCGGCAGGTCTTCGGGCGGCAGGCCTTGCGGCATGCAAAGATGGCGCATGGCGCAGCCCGAGCAGCGTGCGCTGGGCGGCGTTCCGGTGAGAGGAGCACGACTGCTTTGGCGCACGACGATAGCGGATCCTGCGACGGGTGACAGCATCGAACGACTCCTTCTTTAACATTTTTTAAGATTTCGACGCATTGTCACACCATGCGCGTGCGTCAATGTGGTGGCAAAATGCCGCGCACCAGAACCGCGCGCGTTTGAGCCTTGTCAGGCAACGGTTTCGCGGGCTTTTGAGCAAGCTCAAGCGACTGAAAAGCGACACCTGCAAGAACCCAAAAAGCCGCCGTACTTGCGTACGGCGGCTCGCGGCCTGCACACCGGATTATTCCGTTCACCCCGCGGCAACAAGACTGCGCTCGGCCACCTCGTCCACGGCCTGCTTGACGATCCCGACGATTTCATCCGCCTCGGCGCGCGTCATGACGAGCGGCGGTGCGAAACCCAGAATGTCGCCATGCGGCATGGCGCGCGCGATCACGCCGCGCTGCAGCGCCGCCGCCGAAACCTTCGGCCCGATCTTCAGCGCCGGGTCGAACGGCTTGCGCGCTTCCTTGTCGGCCATGAACTCCAGCGCCGCCAGCATGCCCACGCTGCGCACCTCGCCCACCAGCGGATGCGCACCGAACGCCGCGCGCAGCTTAGCGCCGAAGTACGCGCCAACCTGCCCGGCATTCTCGACGAGCTTTTCACGCTCGATGATCGCCAGATTCGCGAGCGCCGCGGCCGCACACACGGGGTGCCCCGAATACGTCCAGCCATGGCCCATGGGCCCGTGCTCCTGCGAGCCGCGCGCGATCACGTCCCAGACCTTCTCGCCCACGATCACGCCGGAAAGCGGCGCATACGCGCTCGTGAGCCCCTTCGCGACCGTGATCAGATCCGGCTCGATGCCGAAGTGCTGCGCGCCCATTTTCGAGCCCAGACGCCCGAAGCCGCACACCACCTCGTCGGAGATCAGCAGGATGTCGTGCTTGCGCAGCACCGCCTGGATGGCCGGCCAGTAGCCCTTGGGCGGCTCGATGATGCCGCCCGTGCCCATCACCGGCTCGGCGATGAACGCGGCGACCGTGTCCGCGCCTTCGCGCGCGATCAGTTTTTCGAGTTCCTCCACGCAGTACGCGACGAACTGCGCCTCGTTCATGCCCGCGGGCGCCTTGCGATACCAGTGAGGGCAGACCGTATGCTTCACGCGGTCGATCGGCAGGTCGAAATGCTGATGGAAGCTCGGCAGGCCGGTGAGGCTGCCCGTCACGATGCCCGAGCCGTGATAGCCGCGCTCGCGCGAGATGATTTTCTTCTTGTTCGGGCGGCCCAGCACGTTGTTGTAGTACCAGACGATCTTGACCTGCGTTTCGTTCGCATCCGAACCGGACATGCCGTAGTACACCTTCTTCATGCCGGCAGGCGCCCAGTCGATGATGCGCGACGAGAGTTCGATGATCGCGTCCGACGAGTGGCCCACATAGGTGTGGTAGTACGCGAGCTGCTTCGCCTGCTCGTACATGGCGTCCGCGACTTCGGTGCGGCCATAGCCGATGTTCACGCAGTAGAGGCCAGCGAAGGCGTCGATATACTGCTTGCCCTCGTGGTCCTCGATGCGGATACCCTTGCCGCCGCGCACGATCTTGCCCGGCAGCGCGCCGCTCTCGTGGTCGTAGGCGTGCGTGGACGGGTGCATGAAGTGCGCGCGGTCCTGCTCGAAGAGTGCGTCGATACGTTGAGTCATGTTGTCCTCCTGATTCCGGTTCAGGCCATGGCCGCGAGCGGCAGGCCGAGATTGCCAAGACAAAAATATTTGGTTTCCACGAAGGGCTCGAACCCCTCCACCCCGCCTTCGCGGCCCAGGCCCGAGGCCTTCATGCCACCGAATGGAATGGGCGCGCCCGTGAACTTCACGCCGTTCACCGAGACCATCGCGAAGTCGAGCCTGCGCACGAGCTGGAAAATCGTGTCCATGCGCGTGGCGCACACATAGGCCGCGAGGCCGTATTCGGTGTCGTTCGCCTTGGCGACCGCTTCGTCGAGCGTATCGAACGCGCAAACCGCCGAAATGGGCGCAAAGTTTTCCTCGTCGTACACGCGCATGCCGGGCGCGGCATCCGCAATGACCGTGGGCTCGTAGAACCAGCCGCCCAGCGCGTGCGGCTGGCCGCCCGCCGCGATGCGCGCGCCCTTCTCGCGTGCATCGGCCACGCGCGCTACCGTGCTGTCGAACGCCGCCTGATGCATCAGCGGGCCTACGTCCACGTCTTTTTCAAACGCCGGGCCGGTATTGAGCGCGCGCACCGCTGCCGCATAGCGCTCGACAAATGCTTCGTAAAGCGGACGCGCCACGAAAATGCGGTTCGCCGCGCAGCAGTCCTGACCCGAGGTCTGGAACTTCGCGCCCACGGCGATCCTTACGGACTGCTCGAGATCGGCGTCTTCCGTGACGATGAACGGTGCATTGCCGCCCAGTTCCAGCGCGACCTTCTTGATGCCTGCACGTGCTGCCGCCTGCGTGACGAGGCCACCCACCCGCGTCGATCCCGTGAAGCTCACGGCACGCACGCGCGTGTCGCTCACGAGCGTTTCCATCGCCATTTGCGGCTCGCCGAGCACCACGTTGTAGACGCCATGCGGAAATCCCGCCTCTTCCGCGAGTTGTGCCAAAGCGAGCGCCGAATAAGGCGTTTCGTGCGCGGGTTTCACGATGACGGTGCAGCCCGCAGCGAGCGCAGCGGCGGCCTTACGCGTGATCATCGCCACCGGGAAATTCCAGGGCGTGATGAGCGCCGCCACACCCACCGGCTCCATGACCGTGCCGAGATGCGCGCCGTCGATATGCGTGGGAATCGTACGTCCTGCCAGGCGTTTCGCCTCGTGCGCGTACCATTCGACAAAGCTCGCCGCATAGCGGATTTCGCCGCGCGATTCGGCGAGCGGCTTACCCTGCTCCAGCGAGAGCAGAGCCGCAAGATCCTCCTGGTGCCGCACGATGCGCTCGTGCCAGCGCATGAGCGCCGCGCTGCGCTGCGTCTGCGAGACCCAGCGCCACGATTCGAAGGCACGCTGCGCGGCATCGACCGCACCGGTGATCTGCGCACGTTCGAGCATGGGCACGTGGCCGATCACCGACTGGTCCGCGGGGTTCTGCACGGCCACGGTGGCCGCGCTGTCGCTATGCACCCAGCGGCCGTCCACGTAGCACAGCGATTTGAACAGAATGGGGTGTCCTGGCAGCATCTCGTCTACTCCTTGTCAGGTCTGTCGATATGCAATCCATTCTGGGCCCGGCAGCGTCGCGAATTTTTCGGTTTTCGGCCCTGCGCGCTTGCGTTTTTTTCGGAACCGCCGCACGCGGGCGCGAAATATTCACGCGCTCTCTACGGTCCACGTAGGCGCGTGATCGGGCGCGCACTTCACCACCTTTGTCACGATGTAGGTGAAGTAGCGCTCGATGCCGAGATCTTCCATCAGCAGCGCGTCGATAAAGCGCTGATAGTGGTCGATGTCGCGCGCCATCACGTGCAGCACGTAGTCCACGCCGCCGCCCGTGGCATAGCACTGCATGACTTCCTCGGCAGCGCTCACGCGCTCTTCGAAGCGCCGCATGTCGGGTGCCGTATGGCGCGAGAGCGTGACTTCCACGACGATGCGGCTGCCGCGCATGGCGCCCACCCAGTCCACTTCGGCGTGATAGCCGCGTATCACACCGCTTTCTTCAAGCTTGCGCACGCGCTCCCACGCCGGCGAGATCGAAAGATTGACCTCTTCGGCGAGCTTCGATTTCGTGATGCGGCCGTCGCGCTCCAGAATGCGCAGAATGGCCAGGTCGTAGCGATCGAGCTTGATCACGGCGCGCTCATGCCGCCACGGGCAGGTTGCGTTCGACTACGTCGGCAACCACGGCCACGGTG
Source organism: Paraburkholderia sp. JHI869 (assembly GCF_038900775.1). Classification (NCBI taxonomy): domain Bacteria; kingdom Pseudomonadati; phylum Pseudomonadota; class Betaproteobacteria; order Burkholderiales; family Burkholderiaceae; genus Paraburkholderia; species Paraburkholderia sp. JHI869. The sequence continues at coordinate 132,280 of NZ_JAYMSC010000009.1, read as the reverse complement.
TCGCCCGCCTGCACGAGCCCAGGGAAATGGCGCGCCGCGAGCAGACCGCCGCGTTGCGCGCGATATTCCACGGCACGCGCTCCGGTGCGGTCGATGTCGTGCACGCGCGCGAGCAATTCGCCCGCTTCGACGGTATCGCCGAGATCGCGGCACATTTCCAGCATGCCGCGGTGCTCGCTTGTCGTGTAGCAAGTGCCGTCGGGCATGTCGAGCAGGGTCGTCGTGCGTGCCACTGCGCTGCGCTCGCCCGCCTTTCGCTCGGTCACGCCTGCATGCGCGAGAAAACCGCGCACGCCGCGATCGGCAATCGCCACGCTCGCTGCTGTGGAAGTGCCGCCACCGCCCAGTTCCGTCGAGACGAAGACCTTGCCCGCTTCCTCCACGGCGCTGTCGAACAGGCCCACGCTATCGAGCTCCAGCATGCGCATGGAGTACGGTGCGCCGAACGCACGCATGGCCCGCTCGCAACGCGTTTGCTGATCGCCGTCTGGCAGCACATGAATCGCGGCGAATGGCACGAAGTCGAGCGTGCGCCCGCCCGCGTGAATATCGAGCACGTAATCGGCGCGCGCCAGCAACTCGCGCTGAAAGTAATCGGCGATCTTTTCGGTCACGCTGCCATCGGGGCGCCCCGGAAAGCTGCGATTCAGATTGCCCGCGTCGATGGGCGAGGTGCGCGTGCCCGCGCGAAACGCAGGGTAGTTCATGTACGGCACGATGATCACGCGGCCGTTCACGTCGGCGGCCTGCAGCGAACCCGCGAGTTTGGCGAGCGCAATCGGCCCTTCGTATTCGTCGCCGTGATTGCCGCCCGTGAGCAGCACGGTCGGCCCTTCGCCGTGCTTCACGACGGTGAGCGGAATCGTGATCGCGCCCCACGCAGAATCGTCGCGCGAATAAGGCAGCCTCAAAAAGCCGTGTTGCACACCATTGGCGTCGTAATCGACGGTCGGCGTAATCGGTGACGCACGCATCGCCCCTACTCCTTCACGAACAGTTTGCGCGGCGTGCGGCAGAACGTTTCGACGCCGGTTTCGGTGATCAGAATGCTTTCGGTGATTTCGAGGCCCCAGTCGTCGAGCCACAGGCCCGGCATGAAGTGAAACGTCATGCCGGGTTCGAGGACCGTGCGGTCCCCCGGGCGCAGGCTCATGGTGCGCTCGCCCCAGTCGGGCGGAAAGCTCGCGCCGATGGGATAGCCGCAGCGGCTGTTCTTCTCGATGCCCGATTTGCGCAGCACCGCGAAGAACGCATTGGCGATGTCCTCGCACACGTTGCCCGGCTTCGCGGCGGCAAGACCCGCCTCGATGCCTTCCACGACGGCCTTTTCCCCATCGAGAAAGTGTTTTGGCGGCTTGCCGAGATAGACCGTGCGCGACTGCGGGCAGTGGTAGCGATGGTAGCAACCTGCAATTTCGAAGAACGTACCCGCGTTCGGCGTGAATACCGAGTCGTCCCACGTGAGGTGCGGAGCGGCGGCGTCGGCGCCGGTGGGCAAGAGCGGCACGATGGCGGGATAGTCGCCGCCGTGGCCCTCCACGCCGGTAATGCCCGCTTCGTAGATCTGCGCGACCAGGTCGCTCTTCTTCATACCCGGTTCGACCACGTCGAGAATGCGTGCATGCATCTTCTCGACAATGCGCGCCGCTACGCGCATGTACTCGATCTCGCGTGGCGACTTCACCGCGCGCTGCCAGTTCACGAGCGCGGTGGCGTCCACCCAGCGCACCTTGGGCAAACGACGCTGAAGCGACGCGTAGGCCGCCGCGCTGAAGTAGTAGTTATCCATTTCCACGCCTATGCGCAGCGTGTCCCAGCCGCGTGCGGCGATGACTTCCTCGCTCAGATAGTCCATTGGATGGCGCACTGGTGACTGCACGTAATGATCAGGATAACCAATGATATTGCCATGCGACATGAACGCCGTTCGCTTCGCGCCGTTCGCATCCTGACCGCGTCCGTACCAGACGGGTTCGCCGTCCATGGTCAGCAGCACGCATTGATGAACATAGAACGACCAGCCGTCGTAGCCGGTCAGCCAGTTCATGTTGGTCGGGTCCGTGACGATCAGCAGATCGATGCCTTCGTCCTGCATCGCCCGGCGGGTCTTTGCAATGCGCGCGTCGTATTCGCTGCGTGCGAAAACGAGGCGCGGCGCCACCTCGGTTTTTTCAGTTACTGCGGACATCTTTCCCTCTCAAGGCGTGACTGCGTTGTGAAACACCGTGCCCGCACCGGCCGCGCGAGCGCGCTGCAAAGCGAGAACGGCGATGGCGGTGTCCTGCGCCCCGGTGCCCGTGAGATCGCAGATCGTGATGTCGGATGCGTGTGCGCGGCCCTCGCGGCGGCCCGCGATCACCTCGCCCAACTCGGCGAAGCCGGCGTCGGGCGCGACCTGGCGTGCTTCGATCGCGTGCCGGAGTTCGCCCAACACACGCGTTTGCTGCAAGCGGTCGCAGAAATAGCGCGCCGATTCGAACACCGACGGCGCGAGTTCGTTCTTGTACTCCGCGTCGGAGCCCATGGCCGTGAGGTGCAGGCCCGCATGCAGATCCGCAGCGTGAACGAGCGGTGCGCGGCTCGGCGTGGTCGTCACGGCTAAGTCGGCCTGGGCGAGCGCCTCGTGCACCGAAGCCGCGACGCGTGCGCGCACGCCATGGCGGCGTTCCGCATCGGCGGCCAGGGCCGAAGCGCGCGCCGTGTCGCGCGCCCAAACGCTCACGCTCTCGATCTTGCGCACCAGCATGAGCGCATCGAGTTGCAAGCGCGCCTGCTCGCCCGCGCCGATAATCGCCGCATGGCGCGCGTCAGGACGCGCAAGCCAGCGCGCGGCAACCGCACCCGCGGCGGCGGTGCGTACGGCAGTCAGATAGCCGTTGTCGAGCAGCACGGCTTGCGTCAGTCCCGTGCGTGCGGATAGCACGAGCATCAGCCCGTTCAGGCTCGGCAAGCCAAGCGAGGGATTGTCGAAAAAACCCGGACTGATCTTGATGGCGAACTGCTCGAAGCGCGGCAGATACGCCGTTTTCACGTCTACCTCGCCATGCCGCTCGGGCAGTGCAAGGTTGAGGATCGGCGGCATGGCGACGGCTTCGGTTGCGAGCGCAACGAAAGCGGATTCGACCTGATCGACGGCCGCAAGATCGAGCGGCACGAGTTCGCGCAGTTGTGCCTCGCCCAGCAACGTAACAGGTGGCAACTCAGGATGCATCTCAAACCTCCGTCACGAGACGGCGGTGCACCGTCATGTCGATATTCGCGCCGCTCACGACGAGCACGATCGGGCCTTTGCTTCGCTCGATGTGCCCGTCGAGCAGCGCCGCCATCCCTACCGCGCCGGCCCCTTCCACCACAAGACGCTCTTCGCGGTATGCATGTGCCACACCGCGCGCAATCGAGTGCTCGTCGAGCAGGATGACTTCGTCGGCGAGCGAGCGCGTGAGCGCGAAGGTGTGGCGATTGTCGAGACCAATACCGCCGCCCAGCGAATCGGCCAATGTTTCGCTTTCCTCAACGTCAACCGGATGGCCCGCCGCGAGGCTCGCATGCATGGCCGCGCCGCGCGCCATCGAAACGCCGATGGTGCGCACGTCCGGACGGATCTGCTTCGCCGCGAACGCCACGCCGCTGAAAAGTCCGCCCCCTGAAAGCGGCACCACGAGGATCGCGGTGTCGGGCAGCGCTTCGAGAATTTCGAGGCCGATGGTGGCCTGCCCGGCAATCACGCGCAGGTCGTCGAAAGGCGGCACGAACGCATAGCCTTCTTCGCGCATGAGACGCTGCGCTTCGATCTGCGCCTCGTCCTGGCTCTTGCCGGCAATCACGACGCGCGCGCCCAGCGCGGCCACGGCATCGACCTTGTTGGACGGCACGAGCGAAGACATGCACACGGCCGCCTGCATGCCGAGCGCGCGGGCTGCATATGCGAGCGCACGGCCATGATTGCCGGTGGACGCGGTGACCACGCGCGTCACGCCCGATTCCGCGAGATGCGCCAGCGCGTTGGTCGCGCCGCGCAACTTGAAGCTGCCCGTGGGCTGCACGGTTTCGAGCTTGAAGTAGACCGGTGCGCCCACGCGCGCGGTCAACATGGGCGACGCCACGAGCGGGGTGTGCGCTACGCGGCCCGCGAGACGCTGGCGCGCGCGGTAGACATCGGCAAGCGCGAGTGACGAAAGCGGCGACGACATGAAATGCACGTTCCTTTCGGTGAATCTGTGCAATCCAGTCTAATGAGCCAAAACGCGCTTTCTAATGTCCTGGTACAATCCGCGCGCCTTGCGTTATGTGAAGGCGGTACGCGAAAAACGCCTAATTGAAATCGTGCACGTGCGGATACTGTTCGAACACGCCAGCCATTGTCTGGAGCGCGTTGCGGCACGCGGTGTCCGAGGCTTCCGCGCCAAGGCAGATGCGCACCGCATTGGGCCGCTGCGTGCCGCCCACGAGAAATGGGTCCGGCGAAGTCACGGCGATCTGCCGATTGCGCAATTCGCGCACAAGGCGGTCGGCCTGCCAGTAGTCGGGCACGCGCAGCCAGGCAGAAAGCGCGTTGGGATGCGCGCCGAGCACATGCTCGCCCAGCGACTCGCGCACCATCGCCTGGCGCGCCGCGAGCCGCTCGCGCTGCAGTTCCACGAGGCGGCGCGCAGTGCCGTCCATGATCCAGCGCGTGGCGATTTCCGCAATCGGCGAAGTCGCCATCCAGCTGCTCACGCGCAGCACGCTTTCCACGCGTAGCGCAAGACGGCGCGGCATCGCGAGATAGCCGGTGCGCAGGCCCGTGAGCACGGATTTCGTCATGCTCGTGCAATAGAACGCCAGCTCGGGAATCAAGCTCGCGATGGGCGTGTTGGCTTTCGCGGGCAGCGCGCCATACACGTCGTCCTCGATCACATACACGCCGTAACGCTCCGCAATGCGTGCAATCGCGCGGCGCCGCGAATCGGGCAGCACGGACATCGTGGGATTGTTGAAGGTGGGCGTGCACACAAGGGCGCTCACGCGCTCGCTGTCGCACATCTCCTCGAAATGCTCGGGACGGAGGCCGTATTCGTCGATCTCGAGCCCCTTGAGCGTGAAGCCCAGCACATTGGCCGAGCCGATCACGCCGTGGTCGGTGAGGCTTTCGCAGAGCACGGTGTCGCCTGGGCCGACCGTGGAGGCGAGCGCGAGGAAAATGGCGTGCGCCGCGCCATTGGTGATGAGGAGCGACTCAGGTTTCGCAGGCATGTTGAGCGACGCAAGCCACGCCGCGCCCGCCTGGCGATGATGTTCGAAGCCCGCGATGGGCCGGAAGGAGCGAATCCACGGTTGATCGTCGAGCGTGGCGAGCGTCGCGCACACTTCGCGCCACGCGGCGTCGTGCTGCGGCGTGTGGACGATGCGCGCAATGGAAAAGTCGACGATCTCGCGCTCGGCCGTGTCGAGAATATAGTTCGACATCGACTCGGTCACGCGCGCGGCGACGAAGCTGCCGCGCCCCACCTCGCAGCGGATCAGGCCCTGTCTTTCGAGCTCCTTGTAGGCATTGGTGACCGTCTGCACGCTCACACCCAGTTCCGCCGCCACCTCGCGCTGCGGCGCGAGGCGCACGCCGGACACGAGCGCGCCGCGCTCGATGTCCTGTGCAATCGCCTTGACCAGCCGTTTGTATTTGGACTCCGCGCCGTGCGCGGCCCCGACCGCGTCACGCCACTCGCCCGAAATCGTCGCCCACGCCATCTCGATCCGCTCCTCGGTAAGCGTTCATGGTCGCTCAGAAACGGGGCGGAAAATAATTGTGTCAGGACAATTGCGGGTAAAAAAAGGACAATTACGTGCGGAAAATCGACACCGCCTGCGAAAGCCGGTGCGCCTGCCCCGAAAGCGAATCGGCGGCGGCAGCGGCCTCTTCCACGAGCGCCGCATTCTGCTGCGTCACCTCATCCATCTGCGTGACAGCGCGGCTGATCTGCTCGATGCCAAGGCGCTGCTCGGACGAGGCTTCGGAGATGCCCGTAATGATGTCAGTGACGTTCTCCACCGAGCGCACGATGCTCTCCATCGTCGCGCCCGCGGCGCGCACGCGCTCCGAACCCTCACGCACCTGCCCAACCGATGCGTCGATCAGCACCTTGATTTCGCGCGCCGCACTCGCGCTGCGCTGCGCAAGCGATCGCACTTCGGAGGCGACCACCGCGAACCCGCGCCCTTCCTCGCCGGCGCGCGCGGCCTCCACGGCGGCGTTGAGCGCGAGAATGTTCGTCTGAAATGCAATGCCCTCGATCACGCCCGTGATCTCGACCATCTTTTCCGATGAGGAATGAATGGCCGACATCGTGTCCACCACCGCCGCCACCGCCGCGCCGCCATCGGCTGCCGCCGTGCTGGCTGTGGAAACGAGCTGGCGCGCCTGGTTCGCGTTGACCTCGTTGTTCTGCACGGTCGACGTGAGCTGCTCCATGCTGGCCGCGGTTTGTTGCAGCGAGGCGGCCTGCTCTTCGGTGCGCGACGAGAGGTCCGTATTGCCCGCGGCGATCTCGCCTGCGCCCGTGGTCACGGATTCCGCGCCCGCACGGATCTCGCTGATCATGGTGACGAGGCTCGTTTGCATGCGTGCGATCGACGCCAGCAGGCTGCGCTCGTCGCCGGGCCGCAACTCGACGCGGCCAGTCAGGTCGCCCGTGGCGATACGGTGCGTGACCGCCACCGCGTAGTGCGGCTCGCCCCCGAGCGTGCCCACGAGATTGCGGATGATCTGCCACGACAGCACGCCAATGCCCGCTACCGCCGCGACGATCAGCGCAAGCAGCACGCGCCCGGTGCGCCAGAACGTGGCGTCGATGTCGTCGAGAAAGAAGCCCGTGCCGATCCACCAGCCCCACGGCGCGAACTCCACGATGCCGTTCATCTTGGCCGTGAGCTGGCCCGTGGTGGGGTGTTTGGCCATCGTCATCATGACGGGAATGTGCTCGCGCGCGAGCATTTCGCGGTAGAGATCGGTGTCGGGCCGCCCATCCGGCGCCTTCCCCACGTTGACCTTGCCAATCGACGCCAGATTGCGGTGAACCAGCGTGGTGCCGTCGGGCAGGCGCGCCCAGAAGTAGCTTCGATCGGAATAGTTGAGCTGGTTGAGCGCCTGCTGCGTGGCCGCCTGCGCCTGCTCGCGGGTCATTTTTCCGGCGACTTCCTGGTCGTGATAGAAGGTCGCGAGATGCTCCGCCATTTGCAGCAGATTCGTGATCTTGCCGCGCGTTTCGTCGAGCATTTCCCGCTTGAGGCTGACGAGCCCGTAGCCGCCAATGGCGATCAACCCGATCAGCGCCGTGATGACCAGAAGAAGGAGTCGTGTGGAAATTCGCATGAAACGTTCGTACGCCTTATCAGTTTTATGTTCGGCGCGCGTCGTCTCTCACGGCAAGCCCTGTCCCCGGGGCTAACCGAACGTGCCTTGACGCGCTGCCGACCTTGCTTGCCGGCGCGATGCGAGCGCCAGCCTGTCTCTCCTTCCCGATAACGGCGCATTGCGCGCCGTCTTGAGGGGCGGAAAGCCATTTTTGTGTGACAAGCCGGTACTGTCAAGGCATGTTGCCTGACAAATTTCACCAATCTGACGATACGCTTTCATTTCACGTCAAGCTGTTGCGATACATGCACAAGTTCAGCCTGCCCGATCCCATGGAGGCACCCCGCTGAACGCATCGACCAAAAAATCGATCATGACGCGAACTCTGGCGCTCAGATGTCGACGACTCGGGTACATGGCGAGTATGTCGATTTCAGGCAGGCGATATTCCGGCAACACGTGAACAAGTTTGCCGGCACGTAGTTCGTTGCCGATCAGGAACGTCGGCTGCCAGATCACGCCCTGTCCAGCGAGCGCTGCTGCGCGCGCCGTATCGCCGTTATTGGTATGCATGTGGCAGTCGACCCGCACAGCGTGGGTCTTGCCGCCACTGTCGATCAGTTGCCACTCGTCGCCGGTGGCCGCATAGGTGTAACCGACGCAGCGATGCTGAATCAGGTCCGTTGGCACGCCCGGATGTCCGAACGAGGCCAGATAGGCCGGCGACGCGCACAGGATGTTTTGCGAGGTCGCCAGCTTGCGGGCTGCGTGACTGGTGGAACCGGCGCGTGAGATGCGAATGGCGAGATCATAGCCTTCATCGACGATATCGACGACGCGGTCAATCAGCGCGACGTCGAGTTCGATGCCAGGATATTTGCGCATGAACTCAGGCCACAACGGCGCCAGATACAGAATCCCAAAGCTCACGGGCGCATTGATGCGCAGTCGCCCACGCGGCTCGACCGACCCGGATGAAACCAGCCCTTCCGTCTCCGCGACATCGTCGAGAATGGATTTGCAGCGGGCGTAAAGCGTCTCGCCGCCCTCGGTCAGGGATAGCGTACGTGACGTGCGATTGAGCAGGCGCGTGCCCAGATGCGCTTCCAGTTCATTCACATAGCGGGTGACGTTGGCGGGTGACGTGTCGAGCGCATCTGCTGCGCGCGCGAAGCCACCGCGGCTCACCACCGTCACGAAAACCTCAAAGGCACGCAGGCGGTCCATCGCCGTCTCCATCATTCATAAAAACTGAATGATATGACCATGTTTTATGCCTTTCCGCAAGAAGAACTGAATCCTATATTGCTCACACCGGTCGGGGCATAGGGCACTGGCCGACGCAGGATTTCAGGAGATTGAAAATGCAACGTTTGACAGGAAAAGTCGCCATCGTGACCGGCGCCAGCGCAGGGATTGGCCGTGCTACTGCAAAGCTGTTCGCGAAGGAAGGCGCCAAGGTCGTGCTTGCTGCGCGGCGCGCGGGGGAACTTGAAACGCTCGCCGCGGAGATCGTCAGCGAAGGCGGGGAAGCCGTGTATCTGGCCGGTGATGTTCAGTCGGAGGACTTCGCGAAGGCGCTCGTGGCGCTCGCGGTGAGCCGCTTCGGCCGGCTCGATATTGCCTACAACAACGCCGGCACGCTGGGCGAAATGGGCCCGAGCACCGGCATTTCGGAAGCTGGCTGGAACGCCGCGCTGGCGACCAATCTAACTAGCGCCTTCCTCGGTGCGAAGCACCAGATTCCCGAGATGCTCAAGCACGGCGGCGGATCGATCATCTTCACGTCGACGTTCGTCGGGTACTCGTTCGCGTTTCCCGGCACCGCGGCCTACGCGGCGAGCAAGGCCGGGCTGATCGGCTTGACCCAGGCCCTTGCGGCGGAGTACGGCGCACAGGGCGTGCGCGTCAACGCAGTGTTGCCGGGCGCCGTGGATACGGACATGTATCGCGGCATGAACGACACCGACGAGTCGCAGGCGTTCGTGACCGGACTGCATGCGCTCAAGCGCGTTGCGAAGCCGGAAGAGCTTGCACGTTCGGTCCTCTACCTCGCGTCGGACGATTCGTCCTTTGTGACCGGCACCGCATCTCTGGTCGATGGCGGCGCATCGATTACACGTACCTGAACCTCGAGGCGGCATCCGGCGGTCAAGACCCGATGTCGCCTTCCCCTCATCCTTTGGAAGGAAGTCAGTCATGGATCTCAAACTGAAAGGCAAACTCGCACTCGTGAGCGGCAGCACAGCCGGCATCGGCCTCGCTATCGCCAGCACCCTGGCACAGGAGGGCGCTCGTGTAATCGTGAACGGTCGCTCCCAGTCATCTGTCGACGACGTGGTCGCGCAGTTGAAAGCGAGCACAGGCAGCGAGGTTTATGGATATGCGGGCGATCTGAGCACGGCCGCCTCTGCCGACGAACTCGCGCAACGCTATCCGGATGTGGAAATTCTGGTCAATAACCTGGGCATCTTCGAGCCCAAGCCATTTGAAGAGATCCCCGACGCGGACTGGCAACGCTTCTTCGACGTCAATGTACTGAGCGGCGTGCGCCTTGCGCGCCTGTTTCTGCCCGCGATGAGGCGGGCCGATTGGGGACGTATTATTTTCATTTCGAGCGAAAGCGGCGTGCAGATCCCCACTGAGATGATCCACTACGGGGTGACGAAGACCGCGCAGCTTGCGGTGTCGCGCGGACTCGCCGAAGCCGTTGCCGGCACGGGCATTACCGTCAATAGCGTCCTGCCGGGGCCGACGAAATCGCGCGGCGTGGGCGAATTTGTGGAGCGCCTCGCAAAGGCCGACGGCATTTCGTCCGAAGCGTTCGAAAAGGAATTCTTCGAGAAGGTTCGTCCCACGTCGCTCATCAAGCGATTTGGTTCGCCGCAGGAAATTGCGTCGCTCGTGGCCTATATCGCCAGTCCGCTTTCGTCGGCCACGACGGGCGCTGCGCTGCGGGCCGATGGCGGTGTCATCAGGAGTGCCTTCTAGGCATATGTCAAAACCGTTGAAGACCTGCTTCCCACCTCGGGAAGCGGGTTTTTAATTGAATGGCATCAAACGCGCGCGTGGCTCAGGTAGTCAACCGTCGATACGCACTCAAATGGCGCACCAGGCCTTGGGCGTCGCCACGCCTTTCAAGCAGCATCGCCAGATTGTGGTGGGCATCCGCGTACGACGGGTCGAGCGCGAGGCAATGTTCGTAGCTTTGCTCGGCGTCTTCCAGTCGGCCTAGCTCTTCGTAGGCAATCGCGCGGTTAAAGTGCAACACGGCATCGTCGGGAAAGTGAGCTAGCGCCTCATTGAACACGTTGAGGGCATCCTCGCCACGCGCTTCGAGTTCGCACAGGAGTGCACCGAGGTCGACGTAGGCTGCATAAAAAGGCGTTGGCGATAGCGCTATGGCCTTCGTGTAGGCCCGCTCCGCGCCGTTCACATCGGATGCTCTCAACTGCTCGCCGAGGTCGTACCACTCCTGCGCCTGATGCGCGAGATTCTTCTGCGCAGGAGCCGCGTCGAGAAACACGACATCGCCCTTGATTTGCGCGACTTCGAAATCCAGCAGGAACTGACCGGTGACGGCATCCCATTGAGACGGACCGGTTCGCACAGCCACATCACTTCCGACCGCGGACACGCGAATACCCGTCAGCGGCAACGCCTCGGGCAACGCGTCTCTCAGCCTCGAAAGCGCCATGATGATTTTGCGCGGCGGTATGCGCGCATCGCGCAACTGCAACGCCGTACGCAGCAGCACGACGTCCTGAAAGGTGAAGCGGTATGCGTTGCCCCGTCCCCGCGATGGATTCACGAATCCCGCCGCGATGAGGCCGGATACCACGCTACGTGAGACACCCAGCATGGCCTGCAACTCACGCATCGAAATGTCGCGCGCGGCAGCTTGGGGTGTCACTTGCGTGCCCGGACCTTTGCAGGCGCTTCAACCGGGGCTTTGGCTGCTCGCGCCGGTGGCTTGCGCGTTTTGGGCGCGACAGGAAGCTCGGCAACGGGCTCCGCGCTCTTGCTGCGCCTGGGGGCCGGCGCTGTTTTTGCTTTCGCGCCGCCCTTGAGACTGGCTCGCAAGGCATCCATCAGATCGATGACCTGCCCGCCGCCGGCCCGCTCCTCATCAGCCTCGTGAACGACGACATGCTTGCCTTCAATCTTCTCGTCGATAGCCGCGAGGATGCGCTTCTTTTCTTCGTCTTCGTACGCGGCGGGGTCGTAGTTATCCTCAGCGCCCTGCTCGATAATCTGCAGCGCGAGTTTCATCTCGGTATCGGATACCTCGACACGTTCCACATGCAGGTCAGCCAGCGAGCGAACCTCGTCGGCGTAAAGCAGTTGCTGGAAAACGAGCCCGTCTTCTTCGGGCCGCACCTGCACAATCCGCGTCCGCCCTTTCGATGCCCATTTCGCCAACGCGCAGCGCCCGCTCTGCGCGAGCGCCTGCTGCAACAGGCTGTACGGCTTGCCACCCCGCTTGTCGGGCGCGATGTAGTAGGCCTTGTCGTAGAAGACCGGATTGACCGCCTCTTGCGGAATGAAGGCCATGATCTCGACGACATGACTGGCGGCGTCTTCAAGCGCCTTGAGTTCCTCGCTCGTGAAGACCACGAAGCGGTCCTTTTCGAACTCGTAGCCCTTGTTCATGCTCGAGCGCTCGACGACGTCGCCCGTCTTCTCGGATATGTATTGTTGCTTCACGCGCGAGCCGTCGGGCGCAAGCATGTGGAACCGGACGTCGGACGAACTCTCGGTTGCGGTGTAAAGCTTCACCGGTATCGAAACAAGCCCGAAAGACAGCGACAGGGAGGCAATTGAGCGGGCGGGCATGGACTTCTCCTCGCGGATTTGCACGTTCGGCACGTCGTCAACGCAAGGCCCGTGCCGCCGCCGACCAGCGGTCGTTTCATTTTAGGAGCTTTATCGCCGATGCCAACGACTGCGCCGCCGAGCCGTAATCGGCCCACGGGTCCTGCTGCTGGAAGCTGAGATACTCGCGGGCCGTCTGTACGGTCCACTGCGCGGCACTCTTGAGCTCGGACAGTTGCTCCCAGGAAAGCGGCATCGAGACGCCCATCCCGGCTCGCGCCCGCGCGGAAAACGCTGTCGCAGTCGTCTGCCCCATGCCGTTTCGCAAGTAATCGACGTAGATCTTGCCGACGCGGTTCGAAGCCCCGGAAGTCGCCGAAAAGCGCTCCGGAATGGTCTTCGCCAGGTGCCGGACAAAGGCCTGTGAGAATGCCTTGACGGGCTCGTAACCCAACCGGGGGGCAAGCGGCACGACCACATGCAAGCCCTTGCCGCCGCTCGTCTTCAGCCAGGCTTCGAGACCCAGCTCCGACAACAAGGTTCTGACAAGCAGCGCCGCCTCCTGCACGCGCCCCCATTTCACGCCCTCACCTGGGTCCAGGTCGAAGATGACTCTGTCGGGCTTGTCGAGCCGGCGAACCGTCGAATTCCATGTGTGAAACTCGACGACATTCATTTGTGCTGCCGAGAGCAGCGCGTCGAAGGTGTCGACGCTCAGCAGCGGCGGATGATTGGGCCATAGCGCGCGGTCATGCGCCGTCAGGCCCGGCATGCCCGTTCTCTCGGCGTGCTTCTGAAAGAACAGCTCCCCGTCGATCCCGGCAGGCGCGCGGACCATCGCGACCGGCCGGCCCAGCAGATGGGGCAGCATGCGCTCCGCGATACTCGCGTAGTAGCGCACCAGGTCCGCCTTCGTGATGCCAGTCGACGGATCGACGACGCGCTCCGGATGGGTGATTTTCAGCTTGGGCTGCGGGTCGGGCGCCTGCGTTTTCCCGCCCTCGCGGACAACACCGGTTGGCGGCTTGTCGATTCGCAGCCCTCTGAACGAAGCGTGGCGGATGACGCCATCGGTAGTCCAATCCGCGAATTCGACCTCGGCGACGAGTTCAGGGCGAACCCACCGTTCGCTGCCCGCCGAGCGCCGGGCCCAGCGGCGCGGCCGCGCGACGTCGACATCCAACGGCGCCGCATCCACTTCGAGGGGCGTCAACCGCACCCACAAGTCCCGAGCGGTCCTCGCGTCCCAGCCGGTGCCGACGCTTCCGGCGTCTCGAAGCTGGCCATCGACGTAGTAGCCAAGCAGCAGGCTGCCGATTTCCCCGTCTTTGCCACCACGGCCCGTGAACCCGCAGATGACGAATTCCTGCCGCAGGCGAGACTTCGCCTTGAGCCATGTCTGCGTGCGCCCCGATTCATAGGGCGCGTCGCGGCGCTTGAGCATGAGGCCTTCAAGGCCCAGGCCCGAAGCCGCCTCGAACAACTGGGCAAGCGGCGCCTCGAAGTCCTGGCTGAACCGGATGTGCTCGCCGGCATTTTCAAGCAGCGTCGCGAGAAGCGCGCGTCGCGCCCAAAGCGGCACCCTCCTGAGGTCTTTCCCGTTGAGATACACCAGATCGAACACGAAGTAGGCGATGTCCTGATTCGCCTTGCCGTCTATCGCATCTTGCAGCGCAGCGAAATTCGGAATACCCGCTTTGAGGACGGTGATTTCACCATCCAGCCACGCGCTGTTGAGCCGAAGTTTCCTGACCTCGGCTGCAAGCGCCGGAAACTTCGCTGTCCAGTCCTGGCCGCCCCGCGTGATGAGGCGTACTTGTCCTTTGGCCACACGGGACAGCATGCGGTAGCCGTCGAGCTTCGCTTCAGTGACCCAATCACCGCTCGTGGGGAGTCTTGCCGCCAGGGTCGCGAGTTGGGGGCCGAGTTTGACAGGCAGCGCCGCGCTCACCGCCGCAGAAAGATCTGGCTCAGGCGCCGCACCACGTGCGGGCCTCGACACCCTCGGCTCGCGCTCTTCGATGGGCCCGAGCGGCTTCGCCGTGACACTGTCGGGGAGCGCCTTGATGACATCGTATTGCGCAAGCGGTTGCGCCCACGCATCGCGCTTCTTGAACAGCATCCACGGATCTTGCTTGTCGCCGGGCTTCGCAATGCGCACGAGTTCCCAAAGGCCAGCAAGTTTTTCACCGTGGAGCCGGAAGACCAGCTTGCCGGCCTTCATCCCTTCCTGGGGGTTGCCGACAGGCTCCCATGTTCCGCGGTCCCAGACAATCACGTCACCCGCGCCGTAATGCTTCGCTGGAATCGTCCCTTCGAAGGCGGCATAGTCGACGGGATGGTCTTCCACATGGATGGCCATCCTCTTTTCCTTCGGGTCGTAACACGGGCCCTTAGGGACGGCCCACGACAGCAATACCCCGTCGAGTTCGAGCCGAAAATCGTAGTGCAGACGGCTCGCCCAGTGCTTTTGCACAACGAAGCTTCGTTGCCCATGATCAGCGCGCTCGCCGGCAGCCGAAGGTGCGGGCTCGGGCGTGACCAGAAAGTCGCGCTTCTTCCGATATCGGGCGAGTGGTGTTGTCGAGTCGCGGGCCGATGGCATGACGATAGTCCGCGGACCCTCTCATCGTTGGACGACGAGTCTGGCACCAGCACACGTTAATGGTGCACGACTCATCACGTTAAGAATGTGGGGTTCGTTGCTCATCCCCGTTCTGATGGTACAGACATGTTCAGTCGAACCAATGTTCCCGCTCCACTTCCCGGGCTCGCGCATTGGCAGGTCCGCCGCGCTTTGCGGCCCAGGCTCTGCGTGCCCGGCGCTCAAAGGGACGCAACAAAACGCCCATACATCTGGCGAATTTCGTCTACGGGAATACGCGATGCTCCCTCATCAACACAATGGGCTCCGCCGGCGGGGCGGGCGACTAAAGCGGAGGCAGCATGCAAGACAACAGCGCACCTGCGCTCAAGGTCGAGGAAACGCTGATCACCGAGGCTCTGGTGAACCGCCCGAACCGACTGCCCGACTATCAGGGCGAGAGCCGTGCGCTTGCAGCACTCACGCAGGAAATGGTGAGCAATCCTTCAGGTGTCCTGCAAATGCTCGCTCAGCTCGCCCTCGGGCTGTGCCGCGCCGAATCGGCTGGCGTGAGCGTGCCCGAACGCGACGGCGCCACGGCCCGGTTCCGCTGGCGCGCGGTGGCTGGCGAACTGGCCGGCCACCTGGACCGGACGCTGCCCGGCAACGACTGCCCGAGCGGCGTGACCGAGGGGCGCAACACCATGCTCCTGTTCGACCGCCCTGCACGCTGCTTCGCCTCGTACGGCGATATCGATCCGCCCGTACGTGAAGCGCTACACGTGCCCTGGTGCGTCAACGGCACGGTAGTCGGCACGGTCTGGGCCGCGACGCACGGCGAGCAACGACATTTCGACGCCGAGGACGCGCGCCTGCTGCAAAGCCTCGCCTTCTGCGCGGGCGCCGCACATCAGTTGACCTGCGCGCTGAGCGACGCGCAGGACGCTGGCCGCAATCTCGCGCAGCAGGTCGCCGAACGCACGCGCACGCTGCAGAACATCAACACGAAGCTCCACGACGAAGCGTTGCAGCGCAAGCACGTCGAAGACGCGCTGCGCGAGAGCGAAACGCGCCTGCAGGCCGCCATTTCCATCGAAACCGTGGGGGTGCTGTTCTTCGACCTCGACGGCACGATGGCCGACGCCAACGGCGCATTCGAGCAGATGAGCGGCTATAGCCGCGAGGATCTGCGCGCCGCGACGCACTGGGACCGGCTCGTGCCGCTCGAATTTTTAGGCGTCACGACGCGGGCGGTCAGCGATCTCGCCACCACCGGACGCACGCAGCCCTACGAGCGGCAGTTGATCCGCAAGGACGGCACGCGCTGGTGGGGTCTTTTCGCGCCCACGCGCCTTTCGGGCACGGGCATGTCCTCGAAGTGCGCCGAATTCGCGCTGGACATTACGGAACGCAAGCGCGTGGAAACCGAATGCGTGGACAGCGAGGAGCGCTTTCGCGCACTGGTGGAAGGATTTGCGCAGGCCGTGTGGGAAGCCGATGCCCAGGGCCAGGCCGAATCGGTCTCGCCGGGCTGGTCGGAATATACCGGCCAGCCCGGCGCAGAATGGCTCGGCGAAGGCTGGGCCAACGCCGTTCATCCCGATGACCGCGCCAATGCGCTTAGCCAATGGAAGGACGCGATTGCGGCGCAGCGTGTGGTCAACGCGGAATACCGGCTGCATATGGCCACGGGTGGCTGGCGCTGGACCAACGTGCGCGCCGCGCCGATCTGGAATCCGGACGGCACGGTGCGCAAATGGGTGGGCATGAACATCGACGTGGACGATCGGCGCGCCGCCCAGGAAGCGCTGCGCGAGAGCGAGGCGCGCTTTCGCGCGCTAGCCGACGCGTCGCCCGCGCTGATCTGGCAAATCGACACGCAAGGCAACACGGTCTATTTGAACCAGCGCTATCTCGCAGCGATCGGCCTCGCGCCCGGACAATTGCTGGAAACGGGCTGGCACACCATCGTGCATCCGCGCGATCTGCCTGGCTTCCTTTCGCGCCTGCAGGCTGCGCAACAGGACCATTGCGCGTTCCAGAGCCGGCTGCGCGTGAAGGTGAAGGACGCAAGCTGGCACTGGTTCGAAACCTGCTGTGCGCCGTGGTTTTCCGCGAGCGGCGAGTTTCGCGGCCACGTATGCGTCTCCATCGACGTGACCGAGGCCGTGAACGCCGAAGACGCGCTCAAGGAAGCCGACCGCCGCAAGGACGAATTCCTCGCGACGCTCGCGCACGAACTGCGCAATCCGCTCGCGCCCATTGCCAACGCGCTGCACCTCATCCGGCGCAGCGCGTTTCCCGCGGAATCGGCGCCGATTCTCGACATGCTCGATCGCCAGGTGCATCACATGGTGCGGCTGATCGACGATCTGATGGAAGTGTCGCGCATCACGCGCGGCAAGATCGGCCTCGTGAAAGCGCCGGTGGCGCTCGCGGAAATCATCGAGAATGCCATTGAAACCAGCCGCCCCGCCGTCGATCAGGCGCACCATGAGCTGAGCATCACGCTGCCCGACACACCGCTCGTTCTCGACGCCGACCGCGTGCGCCTCACACAGGTCTTCGCGAACATGCTCAACAACGCGGCGCGCTACACCGATACGGGCGGCCAGATCCATCTCGAGGCGAGGCGCGAAGGCGAATGGGTCGTGGTCACGCTGAGCGATACGGGCATCGGCATGTCGCCCGAACAGATCGATCAGGTGTTCGAAATGTTTACGCAGGTAGGCCGACCTGCCGACCGCAATCAGGGCGGGCTTGGCATTGGCCTCACCATGGTGCGCCATCTCGTGCGCATGCACGGCGGCACGGTCGATGCGGCGAGCGCGGGCCCCGGCAAAGGCAGCACCTTCACGGTGCGCCTGCCGCTCTCGCAACAGGCGAGCGCCGAGGCGCGCGAGACCCCGGCGGCCGAGGCGCGCGCCGCGAAGCCGCTCGCGGGCAAGCGCATTCTCGTGGTCGACGACAACCGCGACGCCGCCGATTCGCTCGCCATGGTGCTCTCGGGCGAAGGCGCGCAAGTGCGCGTGGTGTACGACGGCGCCGCCGCCCTCGGCGCGCTCGAGCAGTCGGTGCCGCATGCGCTCGTGCTCGACATCGGCATGCCGGGCATGGACGGCTATGAAATCGCGCGGCAGATCCGTCAAAACCCGCGCTTCGTCGGCCTGCGGATCATTGCGCTAACCGGTTGGGGCCAGCACGCCGACCGGCTGCGCTCGCGTATGAGCGGCATCGATTCACATCTTACGAAGCCGGTGGATTTTCATACGCTGATCGAATTGCTGGTGGCGCGCTGAACGGTCCCAAAACACAGGTCACACGCCATTGCCCCCGAGCGTCTTGAGGCTCTTCCACTGCCCCTGCTGCACCTCGAAGAGCGTATAAGGCGGCTTGATGAGGTCGCCGTGCGGATCGAACGCGATGTTGCCCGTCACGCCCACCACCGTCACCTTCGGGAAGCTCGCGACGATCTTCGCGCGGTCGAGCGAATCGGCGTCGCGAATCGCCTTGATCATGGCGAGTGCGGCGTCATACGCAAACGGCGCATATAGTTCGACATCCTGATTGAAGCGCGCCTTGTAGCGCTTCGCGAACGCCTGCGCCGAAGGCAGCTTGTCGAGCGCCGGCCCCGGTTCCAGGTCCTGCGTGCCCTCGCCCGCCGGACCCGCGATCTGCAGGAAGGCATTGCTCTTCAATGCACCCGCGCCGAAGAGCCGCGCCGGCATGCCGAGCGTGCGCATCTGCTTGGCGAGCATCGCGCCTTGTTCGTCGAGCCCGCCAAAGAAAATCACGTCGACGTTCTTCTCCTTGAGCGTCGTGAGAATGGCGCGAAAGTCCACGGCCTTGTCGTTGGTGAACTCGCGGTCGACGATATTGCCGTTGGCCTCCTTCGCGCCTTTCTGGAACGCGTCGGCGAGCCCCTGGCCGAACGCCGTGCGGTCGTCGATGATGCCAATGCGCTTCGCCTTCAACTGCTCCACCGCGAACTTGCCGGCGATCACGCCGCCTATGCCGTCGTTGCCCATGGTGCGAAACACGTTCGCGTAGCCCTGCTGGGTCAGCGCCGGGTTGGTGGATCCCGGCGTGATCATCGCGACATTCGCGTTGTGATAGACCGCCGAAGCAGGAATGCTGCAGCCCGAGTTGTAGTGGCCAATCACGCCGACCACGCCGTCGTCCACGAGCTTTTGCGCCACCTGGACGGCCACGTGCGGGTCGGCCTGGTCGTCCTGCACTTCGAGCACGTACTTCACCGGCTTGCCCGCGATCGTCGGGTGTTTGGCGTTCTCCTCGTCGATCGCGAGCTGCGCGCCGTACTGCAAATCCTTGCCGACGCGCGCGACCGGGCCCGTGAGCGGGCCCGCGAAGCCGATCTTCACAACCTCGGGGTCGGCCGCCTGCGCGGGGCCGTGCAAGCCCATCAGCCCGAGGGCCATCGTTAGTACGAGAGTGCGGCGGTTCATGATGGAAATCCTCGCTCGGAGACTGTTGCGGTGGGTGTTACGTGGTTTGTGGCCGACAAGTGGCTGGAAAAATGGGTTAAAACCGGCGCGGACTATAAGGCGCGAGATCGAGTGGCGGCGCACGTTGCGCAACGAGATCGGCCACCACGCTGCCCGTTACGCCGCCAAGCGTTACGCCCAGATGCTGGTGCCCGAACGCGTAGATCACACGCGGCGAGCGGCTTGACGCGCCCACCACGGGCAGCGCGTCGGGCAGGCTCGGCCTGAAGCCCAGCCAGTCGCTATCCGGCTCCGGCAGTCCGGGCAGCGCCTCTTGCGCGGAGCGCGTCAACAGCCGCAGCAGGTCGGCGTTCTTGCCCGCGCCGTTGGCCGCCAGCTCGACGGTGCCCGCGGCGCGAATGCCGCCATCCATCGGCGTCATGTAGAAGCCGCGCTCGGCCCAGCCGCACGGGCGCGAAATTCGGTTAGCGGTGCCAGGAAAGCGCACGTGATAGCCGCGCTCCACGCCTAGCGGCACCGCGTCGCCACATTGGCGCGCGAGGCGCCCCGAGAACGCGCCGGCACACACAATGGCCTGCTCGGCGTCATGCGCCTCGCCTGCCGTATCGATCAGCTTCACCGCGCTGGGCGCAGGCTCCAGCGTCTCGACGGCCACGCGCCGGTGCACGAGGCCGCGCTCCAGCAACATCGCATGCAAGGCCTGAAGAAAACCGCGCGGATCACTCAGAAACCAGCTGCCCTTGAAGAGCGTGCCCTGCGCAAAGAGCGGCGCGAGGCCCGGCTCCAGGTGTGAGATTTCGCTGCGCGCGAGCGTTTCGAACGCCACGCCCATCGATCGCCGCAGCGCGAGCGACGGCTGCGCGGCCTCGAACGACGCCGCGCTCGAATACAGATACAGACATTCGCGCTCTCGCACGAAAGAAGCGAGCGTGTCGACGGCCAGCATTTCCCGATAACCGTCGAATGCGCGCGAGAGCAGTTGCGCGAGTGCGCTCACGCTGCCCTCGTAGCGGCGCGGCGTGGCGCTCAGCAGGAAGCGCGTGAGCCACGGCGCGAGCGCCGGCACGTCGCCCCAGCGAATGCGCAACGGGCTCGTCGACGAAAACAGATAGCGCGGGATGTTGCGAAACACGTCGGGGTTGTTCACGGGAATGCACGCGTAGTTCGCGAACGTGCCCGCGTTGCCGTACGAGGCGCCCTCGCCCGGCCCCTGCGCGTCGTACAGCGTTACGCTGTGCCCGTCGCGCATGAGCCAGTAAGCACACGACAACCCCACGAAACCCGCGCCGATGACAGCCACTTGCGCCATTACTTCTTCCAGTTGGTTGCGGGCTCACGGAATTCCTGCACGTGAGTCCTCTTGCGCGTGAGCACGTAAGCCGCCGACACCACCGCCAGGCTCGCGAAGCTCGCCATGAGCTGGCCCGAGAGCGCGTGGTCGAAGCCCATCGCGCAGAGCACGCCGGCGATGGCCGCCACGACGGCCCACGAAAGCCAGGGAAAGAGCCACATCTTGAACGTGAGCCGTTCGGGCGCCGTTGCCTCGAGACGCCGGCGAATCACGATCTGCGAAACGGCGATGGAGAGATACACGAACAGCATGACCGCGCCCGATGCACTAACCAGATAGAGAAACACGCCCTGCGGCGAGACGATCGCCGCCACGATGGCCACGTAGCCGACGATGCTGCTCGCGACCACCGCGAGACGCGGCACGCGGCTCTTCGAGAGCGTGAGCAGCCTGCGCGGCGCGTCGCCGCGCTCGGCGAGCCGGAACACGATGCGCGAAGAAACGTACAGCCCGGAGTTCAGCGCCGACAGCACGGCCACGAGGACGATTGCATTCATGATGTCCGCGGCGCCCGGAATATGCATGGTTTCCAGCGCGGCCACGAACGGCGAGTAGCCCACCTTGATGCTCGCCCAAGGCACGATGCACGCGATCACGAAGAGCGAGCCGACATAGAACGTGATGACGCGCAGGATGACCGAGCGCGTCATCGAAGCCACGTTGCGGCCCGGATCGTCGGATTCGGCCGCGGCGATGGTCGCGATCTCCGCGCCGCCCACGGCGAAGATCACCGTGGGCACGCCCGCGAAGATCGACATCGCGCCGAACGGCATGAAGCCGTGGTCGCCGCTCAGGTTGTTCACGGTCTGGTGCCACGAGCTGAACCCGAACAGGTAGCTCGCGCCCACCACAATGAATACGATGATCGCCGCGACCTTGATCGACGCGAACCAGTACTCGAATTCTCCATACGATTTCACCGAGAGCAGGTTCACGACCGTCATGAGCGAAAGCAGCACGAGGCCGATCACCCACACCGGAGCGGGAATCCAGCGCTGCAGGATGCCCGCGCCCGCCACCGCCTCCACGGCGACCACGATCACCCAGAAGTACCAGTAGAGCCAGCCATTCGTGAAACCGGCCCAGTCGCCAAGACCAATGCGCGTGAACTCCGTGAACGAGCCGACGCCCGGATGCGCAAGCGCCATCTCGCCGAGCATGCGCATGACGAACAGCACGACGATGCCCGCCAGCAGGTAGCTCAGGCATGCGGCCGGCCCCATCGCGCTGATGGTGGCGCTGCTGCCGACGAAGAGCCCCGCGCCGATGATGCCGCCGAGCGAAATCATCGTGACGTGCCGCTTGCGCAGCGAATGGCCGAGGGGTGTTGATGTTCCGTCAGATGCGGGTGTGGGTTGCCGGGTTGCCACGAGCCTGTCCTCCTGTAATACAGTGCGTGTTGCGCCGAACTGCTGGCCGAACAAAACCTTGGATTCATACTCACACAATAATTTTTTGTGTGCAATTAAAAATGCTTTGTGTGGAGACCAGGAATTTCCCTGGCGGATGGCCTTTCGGCCTGAGGAGTAAGCGGCTAAGCTCTTGCCAGACATCACATTTCTGGGTTAAAGATGCGGTAGCGACGCTGGTGACGCAGCTCACAGTGGCAAAGCAATGTGGCAGACGATCGAGTTTTGTATGGAGTTACTACTTGCATGAAAGCCGATGATTACCAGACAAAATCGGATGACAATATCCAGACAAAGGGTCGTCAAGCCACGTATCTGGAGGTCTCCCGCAATCTCGAGGAGCAGGTGCGCAGCGGTCAGTACCCGCCCGGCAGCCGCCTGCCGCCGCAGCGCGATCTGGCCGTGGAGCTGGGCATCAATGTCTCCACCGTTTCGCGCGCCTACAAGGAGTTGCAGGCGCGCGGGCTGATCGTGGCGAGCAAGCGGCGCGGCTCGATCGTCACCGGCGGGGCCATGCCCGCTGTCGGCGGCGCGGCGCAGCGCAGCGCTGAGGCGAGCGGCGCCGAAGCGAGCGGTGTGGTCGACCTCACCGTCAACCGGCCGGCAACCGGAGAGTTTCTCGCGCAACTCGCTCGCACGATGGCGTCGATCCCGCGCGACCCGCGCTTTGCGGAAACCCAGGAATACCAGCCGCCCCAGGGCGCGGAATGGGCGCGCGCGGCGGGCGCGCAATGGATCGCCGCGCCCGGCTTCACGCCCTCGCCCGACAATCTCGTCGTGACGAGCGGCGCGCAGCACGGCATCTACGCGGTCCTGAGCAGCCTGATGGGACACGAAGGCGTGATCCTCTCCGACAAGCTGACCTATTACGGCCTCAAGGCGCTCGCGCCCGTGTTCCAGTTCGAACTGGTCGGTATCCCGAGCGACGCCGAAGGCCTCCTGCCCGATCAGCTCGAAGACGCGTGCCGCCGCATGCCGGTGAAGGCGATCTTCACCGTGCCGAACCTGCAGAACCCCAGCGTGGTGACGATGAGCCTCGAGCGGCGCCTCGCGCTCGTGGAAATCGCGCGGCGGCATCACGTGGCGATCATCGAGGACGATGTATACGGGCCGTTGCTGCGCAAGCGCCTGCCGACCATCGCGAGCCTGTGCCCCGAACTGACCTTCCACGTGGCTTCCACCTCGAAGGTGCTGGCGCCGGGGCTGCGCATTGGCTATCTGCTCACGCCGCCGCATGGGGCGGCGCTCGCTGCCGAAGCCGTGCGCACGACGGCGTGGATGCCCGCGCCGCTCACCACGCTCATCACCACGCGCTGGATCGAGGACGGCACCGCGCAGCTCATACTCGAAGCGCAGCGTGCGGAGCTGCACGCACGGCAGGAACTCGCGCTCGAGATCTTGCCGCGCGATCTGCTCAACAGCGACCCGGCGTGCATGTTCGTCTGGTTGCGCGTGCCAGCGCCGTGGCGCTCCGACGACTTCGCCGCCAACGCACTCGCGCGCGGCGTGAACACCATGCCCGCCTCGGCCTTCGCCGTGGACCGCTCGACGCTCGAGCACGGCGTACGCATCAACCTCGCGTGTGCAACCTCGCGGGAGCAACTGGCGCGCGCACTCAAGGTCCTCGCACGCACGCTGCAGGACCGGCCGCGCGCGCTCTTTGGCACGATCTAGGCCGCACTCGTATTTTCCCCAATGGGCTAGCTTCGCTGGCCGATCGACCATCCGCAATTTCTTCCCCTGCGGGTGGTCTTCCCGACGCCCCAATTGGTCATATCGTCTGCGATGTTAGGCAACGACATCGCACGCCCATCTGCAAGCTGGTGGACTTTGCATCCATCTGCATAACGTGCGCACAGATTCGGCTAGCAGGACGCAAATCAAGTACTAGAATGCATTGATGCACGTGATGCAAAGGCAGTCTGTTCGGCAGGAACTTTCGACAGTTTGATGTTTCGAGTTCGTCATTGGAGGCATGCTCATGACGTGCCTGAACGAAAAGATTGTCGGTGCAGCCTTTTTTATGCTGAGCGGTTATGCATTCGCTCAGAGCACCACTGTGGACACTCCCGAAACCATGACGGTCGCCAATATCCCGTCCATGCCTCTGGAAGTGGTTCCAGCGCTACCACCGGAACCCCAGGCGTACCTGCGCCGGTACGAAATGGAATATCAGGCGAATCAGCCAAAGCCCTTTTACGCGCAAGTCGAAAATTTTTATAGCGCGCCGGTGGCACAAGACAAATACCATTACGAGTTCGTGAAATCCGCACCCGGAAGCCATTACGGCGCGCAGCAGGCTGCGCAGCCCACTTCCGGTTATCTGCAGATGGGCCCTTCCACAGCGCCGCAAATCTCGATTCTCACGGTGCCGGACAGCACGCTGAACATCGGCGCCCAGCCTCAACGAAGACTCTCGTTGACCGTTGACGAGTGGGTGTTTTCCGCCACCGCGCGCGTCGCCATTCTTCATTCTCACAGCACAGGCGCAACGGTTACGGTTCGGCGCGGCTTCTAAATGCGCGGGTTGTTTTATTCACACTAGCGCACGGGCGTCGACACCGCGTAGCGCACCAGACTCGCATCGCGCTGCATTTCGGCAATGCTCGCAGCGCAGCCCGGCCGACGGTAGAAGTACCCCTGCGCATAGCGAATGCCCAGTCGTTGCAGCATCTCGTGCTGCGCCTCGGTCTCAACGCCCTCGGCGATGATCTCCATGCCGAAGTGGCTCGCCATCGCCACGATTCCCTTGACGAGTTGATCGCCGCGCCGCTCGAGTTGCCGCACGAACTGCCCGTCGATCTTCACGTAGTCGAAGGGAAAGCGCCCGAGCGTGTCGAGGTTGCTATGGTGCGTGCCGAAGTCGTCGATGGCGAACTTCACGCCGCGCGCCTTCAGCGTCTCGAACACCGCCTCGATGCGGGCGCGCTGTTCGAGCAGGAAGCGCTCGGTCACTTCGAGAATCAGGATCACGTCCGGCGGCAGGCGCTCGATCACGGCGAGCACGTCCGCCACGAAGTCCTTGCGCTCGAAGTCCAGCGGCGCCACATTCACGGCGAGGTGAAACGGGCGCACGGTCGTCGCGCGGACCATCTCCGTGGTGGCGCGTTCGAGCACGAAGCGCGTGAGCGGCCCAAGCAGGCGGCTGCCTTCCACATCGGCCATGAACACGGCGGGACTCACCGCGCCGAACTTCGGATGAGTCCAGCGAATCAGCGCCTCCGCGCCGCTCACGCGGCCGGTCGCCAGTTCGACCACAGGCTGGTAGACCACATGAAACTGGCCGTGCCTGAGCCCGCGGCGCACCGCCGAGAGCAGCAAGCGGCGCGGCGCGAACGCGATGAGCCAGGCCGCGCCGATCAGCAGATCGACCAGCAGCGCCGCCGCGCCAAAGCGCAGGCCGTACTTCCAGCGCGCGTCGCGATACGCGCTTGCCGCAAACGCCACGTCAACGGCAAAGCCCCAGCGCGAAGACGTGGCGCGCGCGCCCGCATGCCGCGCCGGGTCGCCGGCGGCGAGCAGCGCGCCGCGATCGTCCAGCGCCGCCGCGCCCGGCACGGAAAGCGTGACGCTGCCCGCGCCGTAGCGTATGCCGTGCGCAAGCGCATCGGTCAGATAGGCCGACTCGATCACGTAGAGCAAGCCGACGTTTTCGCCAGTGGGAACATAAAGCGGCATGACCGGCACGTGCGCCTGCCAGGGCGAGCCGCCAAGCAGCGAGATCGCGGTGCTTGCGGGCACCTGCGCGAAGAACGGGGCGAGCGGCAGGTCGTAGGAGCCGAGCGCGGACGAACAGTAGAGCCGCCCGTTCGCCACGAGATTGATACCGCGCACGTAGTTGACGTGTGTTCGCAACTCTGCGAACTGCCGCGCCACACGCTCGCAGGGTTGCCCCGGGAGCGCCGCGAGCGCAGCGCTTTGCGCGTCGAGCACGCTGTCGAGAATGTGCTCCACGGCGGACACCATATCCTGCGCAATCAGTCCTTCGCGTGTACGGATCGACTTGTCGCCTTCCCTCACGCCGGTGATCACCGCGAGCAACAGCAAGCTTGCGGCGCACAAGAGCGTGACGATGGCGGCAAGCGTGGGCGTGAGGCCCGACAAACGGGATTGGCGATGCGGAGACCACGTAGCTGGTTTTGTCATGAGCACACCTGTGCATGGGTGGCGCGCCCCGTTGCGGACATGGGCTCCCTGCGCGTCACGCGCTTTTGTATGAACAGATGATA
Organism: Paraburkholderia sp. JHI869; assembly: GCF_038900775.1. Taxonomy (NCBI): domain Bacteria; kingdom Pseudomonadati; phylum Pseudomonadota; class Betaproteobacteria; order Burkholderiales; family Burkholderiaceae; genus Paraburkholderia; species Paraburkholderia sp. JHI869. Next base: position 106,099 of record NZ_JAYMSC010000009.1, on the reverse strand, counting down.
CGTCACGGCACCCGCTCCCTCACATGCTGATTTTTCTGTTTTTACGCGCGCCCTCGTTTCGGGAACGGCGCATGCTACAAGGCAACGCGTGCCTTAGCCGCCCTGTCCGATGAATCCTCCCAATACGACCGAGACGACCGATAAGCCCGCTATCATCGAAACCACGCTGCCCGCGCGCCTCGACCGCTTGCCGTGGGGGCGCTTTCACGTGCTCATCGTCGTGGCGCTGGGCGTCACCTGGCTGCTCGACGGTCTCGAAGTCACGCTGGCCGGTGCGGTAGCGAGTGCGCTAAAAACGAGCCCGGTGCTGCATCTGGACAACGCGCAGGTGGGCCTTGCCGGCAGCGCGTATATCGCGGGCGCGGTGTGCGGCGCGCTCGGCTTCGGCTGGCTCACGGACCGGCTGGGCCGCCGCAAGCTCTTCTTCATCACGCTTGCCGTGTATCTGCTGGCCACCGCCGCGACGGCGTTCTCGTGGAGCTTCGCGAGCTTCGTCGCGTTTCGCGCGATCACGGGCGCGGGTATCGGCGGCGAGTACGCCGCCATCAATTCGACGATCCAGGAGTTCACGCCCGCGCGCGTGCGCGGCTGGACCGACCTGAGCATCAACGGCACGTTCTGGGTGGGTGCGGCCATCGGCGCGGCGGGTTCGGTCGTGCTGCTCGACCCGCACCTGCTGCCCGCGGACTGGGGCTGGCGCGTGTGCTTTTTCATCGGCGCTGTGCTCGCGCTCATCATCTTGCCCATGCGACGCTGGATTCCCGAAAGCCCGCGCTGGCTTCTCACGCACGGCGAGCACGACGAAGCGAAACGCATCGTGGATGGCATCGAAACGCGCTTTCACGACGCAGGCCATACGCTCGACGACCCGCCCGGTGATCCGCTGCGTTTGCACGCCCGCAGCCACACACCGTTGAGCGCCGTGTTTCATGCCATTTTTGTGCGGCACCGCCGGCGCGCGCTGGTGGGTCTTTCGCTCATGACGGCGCAGGCGTTCTTCTACAACGCGATTTTCTTTACCTACGCGCTCGTGCTCACGGAGTTCTATCACGTGCCGGGCGGCGACGTGGGCCTCTATCTGCTGCCGTTCGCGCTCGGCAACTTCCTCGGGCCGATCGTGCTGGGGCGGCTGTTCGATGTGATCGGCCGGCGCACGATGATCGCCGCGACCTATGCGCTCTCGGGCGTGCTGCTTACGGTGAGCGGTTGGCTCTTCGAGCAAGGCATGCTCACGGCGACGATGCAAACCGGCGCATGGATGGTGATTTTCTTTTTCGCCTCGGCGGCAGCGAGTTCCGCGTATCTGACCGTGAGCGAATCGTTTCCGCTGGAGATTCGGGCGCTGGCCATCGCCGTGTTCTATGCGTTCGGCACGGCGCTGGGCGGCATCATCGGGCCGGCGTTCTTCGGACGACTGATCGATACGCATCAGCGCAGCGAGGTGTTCACGGGTTATGTGGTGGGATCGGCACTCATGCTCGCGGCGGCTCTCGTGGCCGCGATCTGGGGCGTGGATGCCGAGCGCAAGTCGCTCGAACATGTGGCTGCGCCGCTTTCGGCTGTGGAGGACGAGTGAAGCGATTGACCACAGAGGTCGTGCATCTCATACCACACTGAATTTGATTCGCATTCCGATTGAATCCGGCAAGCGCTCGAACGGGATTTCCGGCAGCGATTCGGCAAGGGAAATATGACGCGCTATCATGCGTCCTCGCCGTCCGCCCTTCACCGAATCATGAATATCCGGTTTCTCGAAACATTCATCTGGCTAGCGCGCCTGCAGAATTTCCGTCTCACCGCGGAAAAGCTCCACACCACGCAGGCGGCCGTGTCGAGCCGCATCGCTGCGCTGGAGGAGAGCTTCGACGTTCGGCTCTTCGACCGCAATTCGCGCTCGGCCACGCTCACGCCCGCGGGCCGCAAGATGCTCGCGTACGCCGAGCGCATCGTGAATCTCGGCGAGGAGATGCGCCGCGAGGTCGAGGACGCGAGCGGCGGCGGCGGTCTCATTCGCATCGGCGTGGTCGAGTCGATCGTGCATAGCTGGTTTCCCGCGTTGATGGCGCGCGTGCGCGAGCGCTTTCCGCATCTGGAGATCGAAGTCACGAGCGACACCACGATCCACCTCACGCAATTGCTGCGCGCCGACGCCGTCGATCTGATCCTGCAAACGCATGCGCTGGGCGACCGCGAGTTCGCCGACGTGCCGCTGTGCGAATTCCCCATGCGCTGGGTCGCGAGCCCCAAGCTCGGGCTCTCGGGCCAAAGCGTCGACCTTGCGCGGCTCGCCGAATTTCCCATCATCAGCTTCTCGCGCCATTCCGGGCCGCACATCGCGCTCGAACGCGAGTTTGCGCGCGCGGTGGAGCGCCCGGTGCGCATCAACTGCATCAGCTCGGTCGCAGCCATGATCCGGCTCGTGGCCGACGGCTTCGGCGTGAGCGTGCTGCCGCCCGCCATCATCCCGCGCGAGTTGCGCGAGGGCGCGCTCAAAGTGCTCGACGTGGAAAGCGGGTTCGTGCCGCTGCCGCTCGTGGCGAGCTACCGCCTGCCGAGCCAGCCGCTGCCCGCTCGCATCGCCGAACTGGCCGCGGAGCAGGCGCAAGCGTTCGTGCTCACTTTAGGGCCGGAACTCGACGGTGTGCCACCGGCCCAATCCGCCAGCACCGCGCACCGCCCGAAAGCCACGGCCCGCGCGGCAGGGGGTGCAAAGCCCGCCGCAAAACCGGCGATAGCCGCGCGCCAAGGACCGGCAAAACCAGAGCGCGCCGCCAGCGACAAATCACGGCGATAAAAAAACCTGTTCACTGCGTATTTTTTTTCTTGTTGGACCGAAGCGGTCCGCGCTCGCCAAACTGCGTCTATCCGAATCAACGTATGCGCAGGAAGACCCGATGAGCACGACACCGACCGCCCAGCCCGGCCAGCTTTGCATCTGGACCGATACCGACCCGCACGCCGAAGCCGATTTCAACGCGTGGTACGACCGCGAGCACATGCAGGAGCGCGTAGGCATTCGCGGCTTTCGCCATGCGCGCCGCTTTCTTGCCAACGACGGCCATGCGCGCCGCTACCTCGCGCTCTACGTGACGGAATCGCTCGACGTGTTCCGCAGCGACGCCTACCGCCAGGCCTTCACGGTGCAGACCGACTGGTCGCTGCGCAACTTCGCGCGCATGAGCGATACACAGCGCCGCGTGGGCGAGCTGGCGTTCGAAGCGGGTGAAGGCGAAGGCGCGCACGTCGCGATCTTCGTGGCCGCGCCGCAAGCGCTTGCCGCCGCGAACTGGCGCGATGCGGCGGCCGCCGCCACGCAAGAACCCGGCGTCCACGCAGTGCGCGTGTTCCGCACCGAGGGCACGCTTTCCTCGCCGCTTGCGACCGGCGGCGATGCGGGCACGGCGCGCGCCGCGCAGGAAGACGCAGTCGTGTTCGTGGAAGGCAGTTCGAACGCCGCCGCGCGCGCCGCCGCCGAACAGCTCGCGCAAGCCGCGGGCGTGGCGCGCGAGACGGTGCGCAGCTTCGACATGCTCTGGCGCCTCGCGGCGTGACGCAGCGCAGGCCCTGAGCACTTCACGCAACGCTTCACGCAACCCCGGCCCGCTCAACGACTATGGAGTCCCCGATGAACTCTCTCGCCCAGGCCTCGACGATCGGCCGCACCCGCACCGGACGCGGCCGTCTTGCGAGCGCCAGCATGATCGGCACGTCGCTCGAATGGTATGACTTCACCGTCTACAACACGCTCGCCGCGCTGGTCTTCAATCATCTGTTCTTCCCTTCGGTCGACCCGCTCGCGGGCACGCTGCTCGCGTTTTCGACCTACGCCGTGGGCTATGTGTCGCGGCCTCTGGGCGGCTTCATCTTCGGCAATCTCGGCGACCGCATGGGCCGCCGCGCCGTGCTCATGATCACGCTCGTGCTTATGGGCATTACCACTGCGCTGATGGGCGTGCTGCCCACCTACGCCACGGCCGGCATCCTGAGCCCCATGTTGCTCGTCGCGCTGCGCTTCGTGCAGGGCATCGCGCTCGGCGGCGAATGGGCGGGCGCGGTGCTGCTCGCGGTGGAGCACGGCGACCAGAAAAAGCGCGGCCTGAACGCTTCGTGGGCGCAGGTCGGCCCCTCGTTCGGCACGCTGCTCGGCACGGGCTTCATCGCCGTGATCACGATCTCCGTGTCGTCCGATGCGTTCCTCTCGTGGGGCTGGCGCGTGCCGTTCCTCGCGAGCCTGCTGCTCGTGGGCTTCGGCATCTGGGTGCGCAGCAGCGTCGGCGAAACGCCGCAGTTCGAAAAGCTCAACGAAGCGCACGCCACCGCCGAAGTGCCCGTGCTCGAAGTGTTCTCGCAGCACTGGCGGCGCCTCATCGTGGCAGGCGGCGCGCGCATCGGCTCCGACGTGCTGTACGCCCTGCTCGTCGTATTCACGCTCACTTATGTGACCACGGTGCTCAACCTCTCGCGTTCGCTCGCACTCACCGCCGTGCTTGCGGGCACGGCCTGCAACGCCCTTGCCGTGCCGTTCTTCGGCGCGCTTTCCGACCGCTTCGGGCGGCGGCCCGTGTACCTCGGCGGCGTGATCGCGGCAATCGTCTGGGCGTTCGGCTTCTTCACGCTGATGAACACCTCGCAGCCCGCGCTGATCGTGCTCGCCGTGATGGTCGGCCTCGTGATTCACGCGGTGATGTACGGTCCGCAGGCCGCCTTCGTCACCGAGCAGTTCCCGACCCGCGTGCGCTACGCCGGCTCCTCGCTCGCCTATACGCTCGCCGGGATTCTTGGCGGCGGCTTCGCACCGCTCATCATCGTCGCGCTGTTCCGTAGCTCGCACAGCACCGCGGCCGTCTCGCTCTATGTGAGCGGCGCGCTCATCGTCACCGGCATCGCGCTGATCGCCGCACGCGAGACCGCACACCGCCCGCTGCAGGACTGACCTCCGCTTTTCCTCCCGGCGCGCGAGCCAGTGCACCAGCAAGCGCGCCGGGAGCGCCCTACCTCTTTCGAACTGCCACCATGACCACGCTTTCCTTCACCGTCCTTCCGGCCGGCGGCGCAGCCACGCCGCTTTCGCTCGACATCGACACGCTCGTGATCGCCGGCTGGGCCGGCCGCGACGCCCACGCGATCCAGCACCACATCGACGAACTCGCCGCGCTCGGCGTGGCGCCGCCTTCGAGCACGCCGCTCTTCTACCGCGTGGGTGCGGAGCAGCTGAACCAGGCCGAAACGGTGGAGGTGCTCGGCACCCACACGAGCGGCGAGATCGAGTGCGTGCTCGTGGCGAGCCCGCTCGGCACGCTCCTGACGATCGGCTCCGACCACACCGACCGCAAGGCCGAGGCGTATAGCGTGGCGGTGTCCAAGCAGGTGTGCCCGAAGCCACTGGGCCGCGAGGCGTGGCGCTACGAAGACGTGGCAGGCCACTGGGACCGCCTGACGATGCGCGCCACGCTCATCACGGCGAACGGCGAAACGCGCGCTTACCAGAGCGGCGCCGTGGACGGCCTGCTGCCGCCCGCCGACCTGTGGCGCCGCTACACGGAAACGGGCGCGCTGCCGCCGGGCAGCGCGATGTACAGCGGCACGCTCGCGGTAAACGGCGAAATGGCGGCGATGGAATCGGGCGACGCGTTCGAGCTCGAACTGCACGACCCGGTGCTCGAACGCAGCCTGCGCGCGCGTTACGCGGTTCGCGCGCTGCCCGTCGTCGCCTGAGCGCTCCCCCTTCTTCCCGTACACGCGCAACGAAACCCATGTCATTCCTTCCTGCCACGCCCCTATCTCAACTCGCCGCCGACCTCGACGCGGCCCGCACGACGAGCCGCGCGCTCGTGGAAACCGCGCTGGAGCGCATCGCAACGGCAGGCGGCAACGGCGGCCACGCGTTCATCGCCCTCGACGCCGAACGCTCGCGGCGCGAAGCCGACGCCCAGGACGCGCTGCGCCGCGCGGGTGTGCGGCTCTCGCCGCTCGCGGGCCTGCCGGTTTCCATCAAGGACCTGTTCGACGTGGCGGGCGAGCCCACGCGCGCGGGTTCGCGCGTGCTCGACGACACGCCGCCCGCCGCCTTCGACGCGCCCGCCGTGGCACGCCTGCGCCGCGCCGGGGCCGTCCCGCTCGGGCGCACCAACATGAGCGAGTTCGCGTTCTCGGGGCTCGGCCTCAATCCGTGGCGCGGCACGCCGCGCTCCCCGTGGCGCGACGGCGACGGGGCACGCGTGGCGGGCGGGTCCTCGTCAGGCGCGGCGGCATCGGTGGCGGGCGGCATGGCCGCGGCCGGACTAGGCAGCGACACGGGCGGCTCGCTGCGCATTCCCGCCGCGTTCTGCGGCCTCACCGGCTTCAAGCCCACGGCGCGTCGCGTGCCGACGGCCGGTACGTTCCCGCTCTCGACCACGCTCGACTCGATCGGCGCCATCGCTCCGAGCGTGGCGTGCTGCGCGCTGGTGGACCGCGTGCTCGCGGGCCTGTCCACGGACGGCGACGCAGCGCGAGTGCGCCCCGCCGCGCCCAAGGGCCTGCGGCTCGCGGTGCTTTCGAACTACGTGACCGAAGGCATGGACGCGCATGTCGCGCGCACATGGGAAGCCACGCTCACCCGCCTCTCGCGTGCGGGCATGCAGATCGCGCCGCTGAATCTGCCGCTGCTGGAGGCGCTGCCCGCCATCAACCGCTTCGGTTTCTCGCCGATCGAGGCCTACGCGACGCACCGCAGCCGGCTCCATGCGCACGCGCAGCGCTACGACCCGCGCGTGCTCGCGCGCATTCGCCTCGGTGAAACGGCGAGCGCCGCCGACTACATCGACCTGCTCGCCGCGCGCGCCTCGACAATTGCGCAGGCGCGCGCCGCACTCGCGGGCTTCGACGCCTTCCTGATGCCGACCGTGCCCATCGTGCCGCCCGCCATCGCGGCGCTCGAAGCCGACCCGGCGCACTTCGCGGCAACGAACGCGCTCGTGCTGCGCAATCCCTCGGTGGTGAATTTTCTAGACGGCTGCGCGGTGTCGCTGCCCTGCGCGCCCCGCGACGAGGCTCCCGTGGGCTTGAGCGTGGCGGGACTCGCCGAAAGCGACGCGCACGTGCTGAGTGTGGCCGCCGCGATCGAAAGCGTGTTACAGGACGCGAACGCCGCCTGATGCACGGCGGCACTCACCCCGATCGGCTAAGATACGGCTCCGCAAAAGCCATTTATCGAACCAACGGAGTGTTTTCAGTGATTCAGGCAATTCAACCGGGCGCCGTCTTCAAAGACAATCTCGCACTGCTGCCGGGCATCGACGGCATCGCGCGCATCGATCTCGTGGACGCCCAGGGCATCGTGGCCGCGAGCATCGAGAACCAACCCGGCAAACAGGGCTCGCTTGCGGTCTACCTCTATCTGCGCCAAGCCTTCGGCACGCTCGACGCCAACGCCGCCGAGCATGGCCTCGCCGTGTTCGCCGAGCACACCGCCGACGCGCGCAACCGTCCGGGCGCGCACCCGAACGTCGATCGTCTGCTGGAAATCGCGGCAGGCGGCCCGGCGCTGCGCATCGACGTGATCGCCGCAGCCTGAGCGTTGCCTTGGCAGGCGTGCCCCGCGGCACGCCTGCCTCCCTTGACCCTCACGCCGAAAGTTCTTCCAGGCGCACACCATTCGTGCGCGGCCCGAACCCGCCGATGGAAATCATCACCGCGAGCATGCACACGGTGATGCCGGCGAACACGCCGCTCACGCCAAAATCGCGTAACAACGCGGCGATGATGAAACCCGACATCATCGCGCCCACGCGGTTCGCGGAATAGACGATGCCGTTGGCGCTGCAACGCACGGCCGTGGGGAAAAGCTCAGCCTGGTAAGCGTGATAGCACACGGAAATGGTCTGCCCCGCGAGACTGATCAGGACACCGAGCGAAATGAGCGCAACCGGGCCGCGCGCCTGTGAGAACAGCAGCCCGAACACGATAACCGCGAACGCCGAACCGACGATGAGCCACTTGCGCTCGATGCGATCGGCCACGAACATCGCGAGCAGCGGCCCGCTCGGCAGCGCGATGGCGATCACGACCGCATAAAGCAAGCTCTTCGTGACGGTCACGCCCTGCCCGATCAGGAGCGTGGGCACCCAGTTGGCGAAGCCGTAATAGCCCACGGCCTGGCACAGATTGAACGCGATCAGCATGATGAGACGCGAGCGGTACGGAGGCTTCCAAAGCTCCGCAAGCGAAGCGCGCCGATGCGCGGGCAGCACGAGCGTGGGCGAAGGCTCGGGCAAGGCCTTGCCGCTTTCGCGCACGGCGCGCTGCTCCATCTGCGCGATCACGCGTTCGGCCGCTTCCGTTTGACCGTGCGTCACGAGCCAGCGCGGGCTTTCGGGCACGGCGCGGCGCACGAACCATACGATCGCCGCACCGAGCGAACCGGCGAGCACGACCCAGCGCCAGCCGTCGAGACCGAAAGGCGCCTGCGGCACGAGCCACCACGAAAGCAGCGCCGAAATGGGCGCGGCCGAAAACATGATCGCCTGATTCAACGCCATGGCGCGCCCGCGCATCTGCTGCGGGACCATCTCCGTGACATAGCTGTCGATGGTGACGATCTCGATGCCCACGCCTATGCCGGTGATGAAGCGCCAAAGAATCAGCCCCTGCGAGGTATGCTGAAACGCCATCGCCACCGAGCCCACCGAATACCAGAGCAACGAGAACGTGAACACGCTTCGGCGTCCGAAGCGGTCGGGAAGCCAGCCGAAGAAGAACGTGCCGATGAAAAGTCCCGCGAACGTCGCCGCGACGAACGCGCCTATGCCGTTGAAGCCAAAGAACGCGTGCGTGGTCGTTTGCAGCATGCCGCTTTTGGCCATGCCCGGCGCAATATAACCCGTGAAGATGAGATCGTAGACCTCGAAGAAGCCGCCCAGCGATATGAGCATCACCAGCATCCAGAGCTGGCGCGTGGCGGGCAGACGGTCGAGCCGGGCGGAAAGCGCGGCGGCCGCGCGATTGCCCACGTGTGGGGCCGTGACGGCGTCGAGCGGGGCGTCCGCGCCGAGGGTTCGTTGCATGCTTGTCTCCGTGACGACGCCTCACCGGGCGTCATTCTTGTGAACGCCGGGCCTGCGTGCGCGCGGCGCGTGCGAGCTTCTGGCGGCTCGTTGCACGCGCAACCGTATGGCAAACCGGCGGGGGAACCGCTAACGTGCTGCTGCTACTTTGTGTGCCGCCTGCTCAGGGCGTGGCGTGTGACTTCAGCCCCGCCAGCACCTCTTCGGTATGCTCGCCCACCCGCGCGAGCGGCTGCCTCACGCCCGGACGGCGGCCGCCCATCATGAGCGGCAGCAGCACGACTTCAGTCGTGCCGCCGTCGTCGGTCTGCATCGGCACGAGTCCGCCGCTCGCCTTCAGGTGCGGATCGTCGAGCAACTGGTCGGGGCGCACGATGGGCGCGTAAGGAATGCCCGCCGCTTCGAGACGCGGCATTAGTTCGGCCACGTGGTGGGTGGCGAGCACGGCGCCCAGGCGGTCGAGCAATTCGGGCCGCACCGCCACGCGCAGCGCGTTGTTCGCGAAGTGCGGCTCGTCGGCAAGCTGTGGGCAGCCGATCACGTTGCACAGCGTCACGAACTGCTTGTCGCTCACCGCGCCGATAAAAAGCTGCTCGCCTTCGGCAAGCGTGAACACGTCGTACACACTCCAGGCCGACACGCGCGACGGCATGGGCGGCGGCGCTTCGTGCGTCATCGCGTATTGCTGCATGTGCTGCGCGCTCAGGAACACGCAGTTCTCGAACAACGCGCTCTGCACCTCCTGGCCGAGCCCCGTCGCATCGCGCTCGCGCAGCGCGGCCAGCACGCCGATCGCGCCGAACATGCCGCCCATGATGTCGTTGACCGACGTGCCGGCGCGCAGCGGCCGCCCCGCGGGCCCGGTCATGTACGAGAGGCCGCCCATCATCTGCACGACTTCGTCGAGCGCGAGACGTTTTTCATAGGGGCCCGGCAAAAAGCCCTTGTGCGAGACGTAGATGAGGCGCGGGTAGCGCTGCGAGAGCGTGGCGTAATCGAGGCCGAGCTTTTCCATGAGGCCGGGCCGGAAGTTTTCGAGCATCACGTCGCACTCGCCGATCAGTTCGACGGCGGCCGCGCGCCCCGCTTCGGTGTTGATGTCGAGCACCACGCTCTTCTTGTTGCGGTTGAACGAGCGAAAGAAACCGATGCCGAGGCCCGGCAGGTTGCGCGTCTTGTCGCCGCCGGGCGGTTCGATCTTGATGACTTCGGCGCCCAGGTCCGCGAGAATCATGCCGCAAGTGGGACCCATGACCATGTGCGTGAATTCGACGACACGCACGCCTTCGAGTGGAAGCCGGTTGACAGTATTCATAAGGATCTCAAACTAATCAGGCGTGATGCGCGATTGCGCCAAAGGTTTTCGGCAGGCCGGCGCGCCACAGCGTGCCATGCAGCGTTTCGCCCTCCAGCCACTGGGCCACGCGCGCGCGCAGCGCGAGCAGCCGCTCGATGTCGATGCCGGTGTCGATGCCCATGTCGGCGAGCATGAACGCGAGGTCTTCGCTCGATGCATTGCCGCTCGCGCCCGGCGCATGCGGACAGCCGCCGATGCCGCCGAGCGTGGCGTCGAAGCGCGTCACGCCCGCTTCGAGCGCGGCGTAGACGTTGGCGAGCGCGAGGCCGCGCGTGTCGTGGAAGTGCGCGCAGCACAGGCGCTCGCCTGCGATCACACGCGCGGCTTCGAAGAGTTCCCGCACGGCGGCGGGGTTCGCGTAGCCCACGGTATCGGCGAGGCTCACGCGGTCCGCGCCTGCGTCGAGCAGCGCTTGCATGCAGCGCAGCACTTCGGCGGGCTCCACGCGCCCTTGCAGCGTGCAGCCGAACGCCGTGCCGATGCCGCCTTCGATCAATGTCTTCGCGCCGCTGGCGTCGCGCGCGGCGCGTATGCGAGCGACTTCCGCCACGACTTCATCGGGCGTCTTGCGCAGGTTCGCGAGGCTATGCGCTTCGCTTGCGGAAAGGGGCACGAGCAGCAGGTCCGCTTGCGCTTCCAGCGCGCGCTCGGCGCCCTTCAGGTTCGGCACGAGCACCGAGACGACCAGGTCCGGCAGCGTCCTGGCGTAGACGACGAGTTCCGCCGTATCGGCAAGTTGCGGCAAGAGGCGCGCGGGCACGAACGAGCCCACTTCGATCTCGCGCTGGCCGGCTTCGTGCGCCGCGCGTATCCATTCGATCTTGTGGTCGGTCGGCAGCACCGTCTGGATGCTCTGCAGGCCGTCGCGCAGGCCGACTTCGCGTATCACGCAACGCTGCGGTAATGAGGGCATGAAAGTGTCTCCGTCTTTTGTTTCCAGCGATGTGCTAACTTTAGGCATTCCGCAAAATACATAAAGCGGTATTTTGGAAGCTTCAAGATTCCAATTCGGAAACACACAACACGCAGCAAGGAGACGCCGTGCACGACATCGACCTCAAAACCCTGCGCCTGCTCGTGAGCGTGTGCGAGCACGGCAACATGGGGCGTGCGGCGCGCGAGGAGCATATCGAGCCCTCCGCGATCAGCAAGCGCATCGCCCAGCTCGAAAGCGAATTCGGCGTGCCGCTGCTCACGCGCTCGCGCCGCGGCGTGCAGCCCACCGCGGCGGGTCTCGCGCTGCTCGAACACGCGCGCAGCGTGATCTTCACGCTGGAGCGCGCGGCCAGCGACGTTGCCGCGCTCGGCAGCGGCCTTTCCGGCAGCGTGAGCGTGTGCGCCTCGGCCTCCGCGATCGCCGAGGCGCTGCTCGACGATCTCGCGTCGTTCATGCGCTTGCCCGCGTACAAGAACATTCGCGTGAACGTGGAGGAGCGCACGTCGCACGAACTCGTGGAGCGCGTGCGCGACGGCGCGGCTTCGCTCGGGGTGTGCTGGGACAACGTGGAGCTTGGCGGGCTGCAGTCGCGCCCCTGGCGCGAAGACCGGCTCGTGCTAGCCGTCCATCCCGAGCACCCGCTCGCGAAACGCCGCACCATCGCGTTCGAGGAGACGCTCGATTACGAACACGTGGGCCTGCCGCCGTCCACGGCAGTGCACACGATGCTGCGGCAGTCGGCGGCGCGCAGCGGGCGCACGGTCGCCTATCGCGCGGTAGTGTCGACGCTCGACGCGGCGTTCCGCGTCGTGGCCGCCAATCTCGGCATCAGCGTCGTGCCTCAGGAGGTGAGCAACACCTACCGCCGCATCATGGACGTGCACACCATTGCCCTCACCGACGCCTGGGCGCGGCGGCGCTTTATCGTCTGCTTTCGTGCGTTCGACACGCTGCAGCCCGCCGCGCAGCGCATGGTCGAGCATCTCGTGGAGCGCGCGGCGCACAAGCAACGTGGCGCGCGAAGCAAGGCTTGATCGTCCGATTCAAGCCACTGTTTTCTTCGTACGTTTACGCGCGGGCGTGCGATCGACTGTTTTCATCTCCGCAATCAAACCATCGTGGTGCTCGCGCAGCACCTCGACGAACTCGGCCACCAGACGCTCGCGCGGCCGGTTCGGCGGAAACAGCAAGTAGGTGGGAAACAGCACCGCCGGCGAGAACGGCCGGATCGCAATGTCCGGCCCCGCGAAATCGCGCGCGACGATAGGATGCGCGAGCGTCACGCCCATCCCGCAGCGGACCATCTCGCAGCAGATCGCCGTGTATTGCGCCTCGATGGCGAGCACGCGCTCCACGCCCGCGCGCTGGAACACTTCGTCCATTTGGGTGCGCGTACCGTCGCCGTGACACAGCGAAATGAACGATTCGCCCTCCAGATCGGCTGGCCGGATCATGGCCTTTTTCGCGAGCGCATGCGTCGCCGGCATGACGCACACGGCCGAGACCTTCGAAAGCAATTCGACCTCGCAATTCGACGCCTCGCTGATGTACACGGCCACGCCCAGATCGCAGAACTGCGAACCGGTCCAGTGATTCACCGTGCCCGAGGTGTTCACATGCAGCGAAACCGTCACGCCCGGAAAGAGGCGGCGAAACTTGTCGATGGCATGCGGCACGAGCGTGAGCCCCGCGGAAGGCATGGCGGCGATGCGCAAGCGACCGCTGCCGAGATTGCGGATTTGCGCGGCGGCGGTGCTGAGTCCTTGCAGGCCCACATACGCGCGCTCGACTTCGCGAAAGAACGCATTGCCCTCGCTCGTGGGAATGAGGCGGATGCCCACGCGCTGGAACAGCGTGAGCCCGGTCTCGCGCTCCAGTTGCCCGATCAGGCGGCTCACGTTGGGCTGCGAGGTATAGAGCGCCTTCGCCGCGGCTGTCATCGAGCCCGACACCATCACCGCGCGAAACGCTTCGACATGCTTCAGATTCAAGGCGATCTCTCCTGGGCTTAACCCTGATTCAAGCCTGGTCCATACGCCAGGGCCTAACCCTGGTCCATATCATTCCCGTATAGGTTGGCATTTTATTCGTATTGGACGATATGGCCAGCCCGGCACAGACTGCGATGCATCGGCGCACTGTCCGGTTCGCCGCTCCCCACATCCGAATGGAGATCGTCGTCATGAAAGCCGCGATGCGCCGTCGTTCAACCTTCCCCCCTAAAGCCGCATTCGTCGCACTCGCCGTCGTCGGCACACTCGCCGCGGCCTCGCTCGCCCAGGCCGAAACCACGCTCTACGTCGCCAACGTCGGCGGCTCCAACGAGCAGCTTTATCGTCAGAAGATCATCCCGGCGTTCGAAAAATCGCATGACGTCAAGATCGTCTACGTGGCGGGCAATTCGAGCGACACGCTTGCGAAACTCCAGGCGCAAAAGGGCCACCAGCAGATCAACGTCGCCGTGATGGACGACGGCCCCATGTACCAGGCGATGCAACTCGGCCTGTGCGGCAAGATCGACGACGCACCCGTGATGAAGGACCTCTATCCGCTCGCGCGCATCGGTCCGAGCGCCGTGGGCGTGGGGATGGTGGCAACCGGCATCGGCTATAACGAACAGGCGTTCAAAAAGCTCGGCCTGCCCGCGCCCGATTCGTGGAAGTCGCTCGAAGACGCGCGCGTGAAAGGCAAGCTCGGCGTGCCGCCGATCACCAACACCTACGGCCTGCATACGCTCGTGATGCTCGCGCGCCTGAACGGCGGCGGCGAGAAGGATATCGAGCCCGGCTTCAAGGCCATGACGAAGCAGGTCGCGCCCAATGTGCTCTCGTGGGCGCCCACACCCGGCGAAATGGACGGCCTCATGCAGTCCGGCGACGTGATCATTGCGCCTTACGGCAGCGGCCGCGCGGTGGCGCTGCAAAACACGGGCTTCCCGCTCAAGTTCATCTACCCGAAGGAAGGCGGTGTGGCGCTGCAGGTGGCCGCGTGCTCCGTTGCACAGAACGCGCAGCCGCAACTCTCGCAGCAGTTCATCCAGTTCCTGCTGAGCCCGGAAGTGCAGGCCCAGCAGGCGGCGGACATCGGCCTTGGCCCCGTCAACAAGACCGTCAAGCTCACGCCTGAAGTGGCCGCGCGCGTGCCCTACGGTCCTGACCAGATCTCGAAGCTCACGGCCATGGACTGGACCACCATCAACGAGCATCGCACCGAGTGGACCGAGCGCTGGAATCGTTCGGTCGAGCGCTGATGCGCGCGCTTCCTGCCCCGCAACCCATGCACGTGTTCAGCGAGGACCGACGCTCATGAGCTTCCTCACCCTGCAAGGCATATCGAAGCGTTACGGCGACTTCACGGCCATCGAGCAGCTCGACCTCACGGTCGCGCGTGGCGAGTTTCTTTCGCTGCTCGGTCCCTCGGGCTGCGGCAAGACGACCACCCTGCAGATGATCGCGGGCTTCGTCACGCCGAGCACGGGCCGCATCACGCTCGATGGCCGCGACATCACGCACGAGCGTCCCGAGAAACGCGGCATTGGCGTGGTGTTTCAAAGCTACGCGCTCTTTCCGCACATGACCGTGGCCGGCAACGTGGGCTTCGGTCTGGAAATGCAGAAGATGAAGCGCGCGCAGCGCGCCGAGCGCATTGCCGAAGCGCTGGAGCTCGTGCGCCTGCGAGGGCTCGACGCGCGCTACCCGAAGGAGCTTTCGGGCGGCCAGCGCCAGCGCGTGGCGATCGCGCGTGCACTTGCCATGCAACCCGAATTGCTGCTGCTCGACGAGCCGATGTCGAACCTCGACGCCAAGCTGCGCGAGGAGATGCATATCGAGCTGCGCGCGATCCAGAAGCGCCTTGGCATCACGACCATTCTCGTGACGCACGATCAGGTCGAGGCGATGACGATGAGCGACCGCATTGCGGTCATGCATCGCGGCACGATCGCGCAGTTGAGCACGCCGTTCGATGCCTACGAGCGCCCGGCTACGCCGTTTGCCTCCACGTTCCTTGGCCGCACCAATACGCTGGCTGGCGAAGTGCTGCGCCGCAATCCGCGCTGCGCCGAGGTCGAGGTAGCCGGGACGATGCTGCACGTGCCGCACGAAGGCCGCGAGGTGGCGGGCGCCGTGAACGTCTATATCCGCCCGGAGAAAGTGCGCCTCGCCAACGGCGACGCGCGTCTCACGGGCCGCGTGACGACGCGCGTATTCGTCGGCAATCAATGGCTGCTTGCCGTGGAAACCGAGCTTGGCAGGATGCATGTCGCGCAGCCCAACCACGGCGCGCCGCCGCCCGAGGAAGGCCACGAAGTCGGACTCGCATGGACCGACGACGATCTGCGCGTGCTCACGCGGGAGGGCGCTCATGGCAACGCTTGACGACTCGCGCGCGGGCGCCGCGCCGTGGCTGCTATCCGCACCCGCGCTACTGCTCTTTCTTGCGCTGCTGCTGGTGCCGCTGCTGCTCACCTTCGTGCTCTCGTTTCATGTGTTCAGCGACATTGCGGGCGTGCAGCGAGGATGGACCGTCACTAATTACCTGGAGGTCCTGAGCGATCCCTACTACGGCGAAATCTTCCTGCGCACAGCGGGTCTCGCATTCGCCGTCACGCTGCTTTCCATCGTGCTGGGCGTGCCCGAAACGCTCGTGCTCGCACGCATGCGGCGGCCCTGGCAATCGGTTTGCCTGCTGATCGTGCTCGGCCCGCTGCTGATCTCCGTGGTCGTGCGCACGCTCGGCTGGCAAATTCTGCTGGGCAACAACGGCGTGCTCAACAACGCGCTCCAGGCGCTGCACATCACCGACGAACCCATTCGCCTCGTCTTCACCATGACGGGCACCATCATCGCCCTCACGCACGTGCTCGTGCCGTTCATGGTGATGTCGGTGTGGGCAACGCTGCAAAAGCTCGATCCGCAGGTGGAATGGGCCGGCCGCTCGCTCGGCGCCTCGCCACTGCGCGTGTTCCGCCGCGTGATCCTGCCGCAGATCATGCCGGGTGTGCTCTCGGGCTCGATCATCGTGTTCGCGCTTTCGGCCTCCGCGTTCGCCACGCCCGCGCTGATCGGCGGACGGCGCCTGAAGGTCGTGGCCACCGCCGCCTACGACGAGTTCCTCGGCACGCTGAACTGGCCGCTGGGCGCGAGCATCGCCGTGCTGCTGCTGATCGCCAACGTGGCGATCGTCATGGGCTGCAGCCGTCTTGCCGAACGCCGCTTCAAGCACATCTTCGACTGACGGGGGCTCCACATGAAACGCAACGGATTCCTCGGGCTCGCGTTCAATGCGCTCTTTCTCGCCTTCATGCTCGCGCCGATCGTCGTGGTGCTGCTCGTGGCCTTCACGGACAAGGGCTATATCTCGATGCCGTTCGACGGCGCCTCGCTGCGCTGGTTTCGCGCGATCCTGCAAAACGGCGACATCGTCTCGGCGTTCTGGCTTTCGGTGCGCCTCGCGTTCACCGCGGCCACCATCGGCGTGGCGCTCGCGGTGCCCGCCGCGCTCGCCATCGCGCGCTACCGTTTTGCGGGCCGCGGCGCGCTGGTGAGCTTCTTCCTCTCGCCGATGATGATTCCCGCCGTGGTGCTCGGCATCGCGTTCCTGCGCTTTCTCTCGCTGCTCAACCTGAACGGCTCGTTCTGGGCGCTCGTCGCCGCGCACGTGGTGATCGTGCTGCCCTATGCGCTGCGCCTCGCGCTCTCCTCGGCAGTCGGCCTCGACCGCGACGCCGAGCGTGCGGCCCTCTCGTGCGGCGCGAGCCGATTCACGGCTTTCCGCCGCGTGGTGCTGCCGATGATCCGCACGGGCGTAGCGGGCGGCTGGGTGCTGTCGTTCATCCAGAGCTTCGATGAACTCACCATGACCATTTTCGTCGCGACGCCCGGCACCACCACGCTGCCCGTCGCCATGTACAACCAGATCGCGCAGACGATCGATCCGCTCGTCACCTCGGTGTCGGCGGTGCTGATCGTCGGCACGATCCTGCTGATGCTGCTGCTCGATCGCATGGTTGGGCTGGACCGCATCCTGATCGGAGAAGCCCGATGACACAACACTCCTGTGCAAGCCCCGACGTGCTCGTGATCGGCGGCGGCCTCGTCGGCTCCGCCGTAGCGTACGGCCTCGCACGTGAAGGCGCGCGCGTGACCGTGCTCGACGAGGACGACGGCGGCTTTCGCGCCTCGCGCGGCAACTTCGGCCTCGTCTGGATTCAGGGCAAGGGCTACGGCCTGTCGCCGTATGCGCGCTGGTCGCGCAGTTCGGCGCAGCGCTGGCCGCTGCTCGCACAATGCCTCGCCGACGAAGCGCGCGTGGACGTCGCGCTGCGTCAGCCTGGCGGCTTTCATATCTGCTTCTCGGACGAAGAGCTTGCCGAACGCCATAAACGACTCACCACCTTACAGGCCGAGATCGGCGATTATCCGTTCGAACTACTAAATCATCGCGAGCTGCGTGAGCAGTTGCCAGGGATCGGCCCGGCCGTCGCTGGCGCGAGCTATACGCCGATGGATGGCCACGTCAATCCGCTCAAGCTGCTGCGTGCGCTGCATGTCGCGATGCAAAAGCGCGGCGTGCGGCTCGTCTCGGGCGAGCGCGCCGAGCGTATCGTCGCCGGGCCGGGCGGCTTCAGCGTGCAAGGCCGGCGCGGCGTGTACAGCGCGGCTCGCGTCGTGCTCGCAGCGGGCCTCGGCAATCGCGCGCTCGCGCCGCACGTGGGCTTGAATGCGCCCGTTGCGCCCAATCGAGGCCAGGTGCTCGTGAGCGAGCGCGTCGCGCCATTTCTGCGCTACCCGACCATCAACGTGCGGCAAACCGACGAAGGCACGGTGCAGTTCGGCGACTCGATGGAAGAAGCCGGCTTCAACGACTTCACCACCACGCCCATCCTGCGCCAGATTGCGGCGCGCGGCGTGCGCGCGTTTCCCATGCTCGCCCATGTGCGGCTCGTGCGCATGTGGGCCGCGCTGCGCGTGTACAGCCCCGATGGCTTTCCGATCTACGACCACTCCGAGGCGCATCCCGGTGCTTTTGTCGTCACGTGCCATAGCGGCGTGACGCTCGCCGCGGCCCACGCGCTGCGCATCGCGCCGTGGATCATGGGCGCGCCGATGCCCGCCGAACTGCCCGCCTTCTCCGCGCGCCGCTTCGCTACCGACGCGGCTGCCGAACCGATCCTCGCTCACTAACCCTGCCATGACAGCCCAATCTACCCAAGCGCCCGCGCCACTGTTCAAGACGCTCTCCGACGCCGAAGCGCGCGTCGATATCTGGTTCAACGGCCAGCCGCTCTCCGTGCCTGGCGAGCGCTCCGTCGCCGCCGCACTGCTCGCCGCCGGCGTGTCGCGCTTTCGCGCCACGCCAGTTTCGGGTGCGCCCCGCGCACCGTTCTGCATGATGGGCGCGTGCTTCGAATGCCTTGTAGAGATAGACGGCGTGCCGAGCCGCCAAAGCTGCATGGCGCCCGTGCGCGCGGGCATGCATATCCGCTCGCAGGAAGGCGCGCGCGACCTGCCGCCCGAAACGGGCGCGAATGCCGACACGCTCGAGGAGAACGCTCATGCCCGGTGATTATCAAGGCGATGCCAAAGCCGATTTCCATGCAGAAGCCGTCGATCTCGTCGTGGTCGGCGCGGGCCCCGCAGGCATGAGCGCGGCCACCCGCTCGGCGCGCGCAGGACTCTCAGTGGTCCTGATCGATGAGCAGGACGCCGTGGGCGGCCAGATCTATCGCGCGATAGGCCGCGCCGACGCGCACCGCAAGGAGATACTCGGCCCCGACTATGCGGCGGGCGATGCCATCGCCCAGGCGTTCGCGCGTTCCGGCGCGCGCCACGTCGCCCATGCCTCCGTGTGGCAGGTCACGCGCGAGCATGCCGTTCACTACCTCAAGGACGGCAAGGTAGGCAGCTTCCAGGCGAAGCGCGTGATTCTCGCGAGCGGCGCACTGGAGCGGCCGTTTCCCATTCCGGGCTGGACACTCCCCGGCGTGCTCACGGCGGGCGCCGCGCAAATCCTGCTGAAGAGCGCAGGCGAAGTGCCCGCCTCGCCGCCCGTGCTCGCCGGTTGCGGGCCGCTGCTCTATCTGCTCGGCTGGCAGTACGTGCGGGCAGGCGTGCCCATTCGCGCGCTCGTCGACACCACGCGCCACGAAGACCGCTGGCGCGCGAAACGGCACCTGCTTGCCGCGCTGCGTTCGTGGCCGTTCCTCAGCAAAGGCCTGCATTTGATCCGCACGCTGCGCGACGCGAATGTGCCCATTTTCGAAGCCGCCGACGACCTCGCCGTGGAAGGCCGTCAGGGCAGCGACGGCGTTCAGCGCGCAGCGGCGCTCACATTCACGTCGCAAGGCCGCGCGCAACGCATCGAAGCCGATGTGATCCTGCTGCACCAGGGCGTGGTGCCCAACACGCAGTTCACGCAGGCGCTGCGCGCCGCGCATGGCTGGGACAACGGGCAGCTTTGCTTCAAGCCGCAAACGGATGCCTGGGGCGAACTCGACGTGCCCGGCATCTTCGTGGCCGGCGACGGCGCGGGCATCGGCGGCGCGCAGGCCGCCGCGCAACAGGGCGTGCTCGCGGCGCTTGCCGCCGCCGCACAGCTAGGCTCGATCGACGCCGCCGCGCGCGATCGCGAGGCGGCCCCGCATCGCGCGGAACTCGACCGCGTAATGCGCATCCGTCCGTTCCTCGACAGCCTCTACCGCCCGCGCGACGCGAACCGTATTCCCGCCGACAGCACCGTCGTCTGCCGCTGCGAGGAAGTCACCGCGGGTGAGCTGCGCGGCTTCGTAGGACTTGGCTGCCTCGGCCCGAACCAGGCGAAGTCGTTCGGCCGCTGCGGCATGGGGCCGTGCCAGGGCCGCATGTGCGGCCTCACCGTGACCGAAGTGATCGCCGATGCGCGCAAGGTGCCGCCAGCCGAGGTGGGCTACTATCGCATCCGCCCGCCGATCAAGCCGCTCACGCTCGGAGAACTCGCCGGTGAATGACGCCCGAACTCCACTTGCGAGCGCCGTGCAGGAAGCGGACGTGCTCGTGATCGGCGGCGGCCTGCACGGTTCGAGCAGCGCCTTTCACATGGCGCGGCGCGGCGCGAGCGTAATCGTGCTCGAAGCCGACTACGTGGGCCGCCATTCGTCGGGCGTGAATGCGGGCGGCGTGCGCACGCTCGGTAGGCCGTTGCCCGAGATCCCGCTTGCGCTCATGTCGCGCGAAATCTGGCACGCGCTGCCCGAAACCATCGGCGACGACGGCGGCTTCGTTCCTTCCGGACAACTGAAGATTGCCGAAACCGATGCAGAACTGGAGGAGTGCCGCGAGCGCGTCGCGTTGCTCGAATCGCATGGCTTCACGCACGAAAAGCTGATCGACCGCGAGACGGTGCTCGAACTCGAACCTGCGCTGGCGAAGCACGTGACGGGCGGCATCTGGGTCGAGCGCGACGGCTATGCGCTGCCCTTTCGCACCACCACGGCGTTTCGCCTCGCCGCGCAAAAACATGGCGCGCGCTTTTACGAAGGCACGGCGGTCACGCACATCGAGCCTCGCGGCGAGCGCTGGATCGCGAAAACGCCACGCGGCACCTTTGCCGCGCGCAAGCTGCTCGTGACGGCGGGCGCATGGTCGGGCGAACTGGCGCGCCAGGCCGGCGAGCCCGTTCCCGTCCACCCCGAAGGGCTCATGCTGATGGTCACGCACCGCGTGGCGCCGTTCTGCCGCGCCACGCTCGGCGCAACGGGCCGGCCGCTTTCCTTCAAGCAGTTCGACAACGGCACGGTGGTGATCGGCGGGAAGCTGATCGGCATTGCGGACCTGCCGGGGCGGCACGGCGAAGTCGATTTCATGCGGCTCGTGAAAAGCGCGCAGACCGTGGTCGATCTCTTTCCGCATCTGCGCCATCTGGGCGTGAACCGCGCGTGGGCCGGCGTGGAAGCGTTCACGGCCGATTCGTTGCCCATCATCTCCGCAAGCCGGCGCGCCGCGAACCTCTACTACTCGTTCGGCTATTGCGGCAGCGGCTTTCAACTCGGGCCCGCGTGCGGTCGGCTCGTATCCGAACTCGTGCTCGACGGCGCGCCTTCGCTTTCGCTCGATGCGTTCGCAATCGACCGCTTCGAGCGTGCCGCGGCGCACGCGCCGCTCATGGGCGTTGCCGCGCATTGACCTCATCGACTCTCTCTCACCCTGTAACGCCATTGCGGCGAAGGAGCTTGCAGACACATGAACGATATCGTTCGCATTGAAACCAATCAGCGCATGAGCCGCGTCGTGAAGGCGGCGGGGCTCGTGTTCGTGGGTGGCCAAACGTCGGCCGATCCGTCACCCGACGTGAAGATCCAGACCGCCGCCGTGCTCGCGAAGATCGATGGTTTTCTCGCCAATGCCGGCATCGACAAGACGCGGCTCGTCTCCGCGCAGGTCTGGCTCGCGGATATCGCGCGCGACTTCGCGGGCATGAACGAGGTGTGGGACGCGTGGGTGCCCGAAGGTTGCGCGCCCACCCGCGCGACGGTGCAGGCGCAATTGGCGTCGCCGCAATTGCTCGTGGAAATCGCGGTCGTGGCACTAGGCTAAGCGCCGCATCAGCCTGCCGGCGCGAAGATGAAAGCGCGCCGACAGCCACCGTCGATCAACCGTAAAGCGAAGGCGCGGCATCGCGCGCACGCTGTAAGCGCAAGTTCACGTTCGCACGGCACAATGGCAAAACCACCCGAACCAAGAGGAGCGCGCGATGGCCCTTCCTTACGGCTACGTCAAGGCGAAGATCGTTACCGCACCGCAACTGAAGTCCACGCGGCGGCCGCACGAAGTCCAATATCACCTGCACTTCGGTGTGACGGTCAACGGTGCGCAATGGGACATCGCCGTCAACGTGGGCACCACGGACGCTGACGACCTGCTGAAGTACAAGCTTGTCTTCGATTTCAACCACAATGTGCTCACCACGCTTGAGGGCGCGGCGGAAGGCCAGACCGATCTCACGGGCACCGATGCGCTGCCCGCCATCGACTTCGAGCGCAGCGACTTCCTCGCCAATACCGGCGCGTGGCGCAACAGCGACGTGATGGACGGCTCCGACCAGGTGGAGCCAGTCGCCTCGCTCAAACGCCTGCTGTTGCGCGCGCAACAATCTTCGCTCGATGTGTATGTGTTTGGCCGCTTCTACAGCGAAGGCGACGGCATTCACGACGTGCACATGAACCAGGGCTCGAAGGGCGAGTTCATCCACCGCGCGGGCAACGACTCGAACGATCACAACGACATCTGGCAGGACGGCGCGCTGCTCGTGGATCTCGGCGACCCTGAGTGGGCCTTGTATGTCGCGGCATTCGACCAGCAATACGTGCCCACCGACGATCTCGGCAACCCCGTGCCGAATTCGCAGCCGATTTCGTGACCTCGACGGCAAACGGGCGCATCCCGGATAACCGGCATGCGCCCGCTCGTTCAGACAGCTCGACCGTTTAGAAGTCGATCTTCGCGTTGAGGCTGACCGTGCGCGGATCGCCCGGGGCGATGTAATCGGAGTACTGGAACATCCAGTAACGGCGATTCGTGATGTTGTCGATCGCCGCGCGCAGCGTCACATCGTGGCCGCCAATGCGGGTGAAGTAGTTCGCACCCACATTCACGAGCATATAGCCGCCCGTTTCGAGATTGTTTGCCGGCCGCACCTGCGTGCTGCCGGTGAACTTCGCATCTGCCGCCAGTTGCAGGCCTTGCACGTAAGGCACGTCGTAAGTCACGCGGCCCGCGGCGACGAACGTCGGCGCGCCGGCTACGCGATTGCCGTTGAACGACTGGCCCTTCGCGTACCACGTGTCGAGCAGCGTGACGCTGCCCGCCACCTGCCAGCTACGGCCAAGCCGCACGCTGCCGCCCGCCTCGATCCCTTCGTAGATCGAGTTTCCGTCCTGCACGTAGACGTTGTCGCTGTTGGCGTAAGCGGCGCCGCGCTCGATGCGGAACAGTGCCGCCGTCGCGCTCCAGCGCTCGTGCTCGCTTTTGATGCCGATCTCGTACTGACGCGAGCGCAGCGGACGCAGCATCGCGCCGCCGTTCGCGTAGATGCTGTCCACGATCGCACCCTGCTCCAGCGCCTCGACATAACTAGCGTACAGCGTCGTATTCGGCTCGAGCTTGTACATCAGCGCGAAAGTCGGCGTGAGCACGCCGTTCTGGCTGTACTGCGACGTCTTTTCGCCCGTGGTTGCGTAGTTGTTCTGACTATAGTTCGTGTAGCGCAAGCCCGCGAGCACTGACCAGCGGCTCGTGATCTGCATCGTGTCGCTCACGAACGCCGAAGCTTGCGTGATATCGCTCGCGCGGTACGTTTCGAGCCCGCCGCCCGAATAGAAGCGCCACGGGTTGGGCTGATACAGATTGCCGTTGCCGAGCACCGTGTAAATGGAGTTCGACGCGTAGTTGTTGGTCTGGTGCTGATACGCGCCGCCAATCACGAGGTCATGCGTGAACGGCCCGGTCTTAACCTTCCCCTCGAACATGCCCTGCCAGTAGATGTCCTGGTGACCTTCGTCGCCGTTCCAGCGCGCGTCGGTGTAGTCGCCTTCCTGGTTGAGCAGCGTGAGCGTGCTCTCGTTGCGGTCGCGCGCCGACTTGCTGTAGCTGCCCGAGGTGGTGAACGACCAGTCGGGCGTGATCTGGTAACGCACGCCCGCCGTGTAGAGCTGCAGGTTCGTGTTGATGTGCTGGTCGGTGCCGCCAAGCAGGTTGCTGCCGCCGCTGATCACCGCAGGCAGGCTCGACGCCGTGTAGCTGCCTGTGTAGATCGCGGGCGTCTGGCCGCTGGAACGGACGGTCTGGTAAAGCGCGTTGAACCAGACCTGCAGGTCGCGCGTAAGCTGGCCGTCGAGCGCGAGCGAAACCGAATTGCGGTTGATATCGCCGGCGTTATACGTTTTGCCCGCTTCCTTCGTGTAGTTCAGGCGCGCGCCGAACATGTCGTCCGGGCCGAAGCGGCGGCTCAGGTCCACGTGCGTGCTCAGCACGCCGTCCATGCGGTAGCCCACGTCGAGGCTCGTGACGGGGTCCTTGTCCGGCCGCTTCGTCACGTAGTTGACGAGGCCGCCCGGCTGCGCGAAGCCGTACATGAAGCCGCCCAGGCCCTTGAGCAGTTCCACGCGCTCCAGTTGCTCGTAGGGCATGGTGATGCCGTACGAGATGAACGGATTGCCGTCGATGCGAAAGCCGTTTTGCCAGTCCACGGGCAGGCCGCGAATGGTGATGTACGTGGCCCACGCGTTATAGGCGTTGCTGTTGTTGGTGACCGAGGCGTCGCCGGCAAACACGTCGCCGAGCTTGTAGACCTGGCGCTCGGCGAGGTCCTCGCCCGTCACAACGGTGGTCGAGAATGGCGTGTCGAGTTGCGAGCGCGTGCCGAGCGCGCCGCTGTTCACCGGTGTGTTCAGGTGCAAAGGCGAATCGGCGGTCTGGCTCGCGCTCACCTTCACGGCGGGCAGCGCCTGGTCCGTGCTGGTGGTGGCCGCGGCGCCGTCCTGCACGGTGGCGGGGGTCTCTGTCTGGGCAACGGCGGCCTGGGCCGCCGCAAAAGTGAGCCAGGCCGCAAAATGCAACGGCCGTAGCGGCCGGGGCTGCGTGCGTCGTGTGCGCCGCGCGTGTTCTCGGTTGTTCATGTCGTTTTAGAAGGGTCGTCTCGCCAGTGCTTGCCGGATACTTCAATGAGAAGCATTCTCATTTCCACTGGCGGGCGATATTAACAAACCCTTACGACTTTTCCTAGAACCGGCATCTCATTCGTCAGATTTGACGTATTCCGTGGGAATACTGCTCAAAACAGACGTAACGCGGCCGAATAACGTCTGTTTAGCGCAAGAATCATCGGAAATTGTCAGGATTGGACAGCCGTGCGGAGCGCGGCTCGGGCCGCTTCGCGAGCGCGCACCTTGCTGCTTTGCGAAATGTCGGCGCCTGGAAATACGCTAAGTCGCGACATAAAATACAGGCCCAGTCAGTCCATTCACGTGGTGGCCGCGTATGAAACACGCTACGTTCCCCGTGCTGATCGTTCTGGCTTCGGTCCCGGCCGCATGGGCCATGGGCCTCGCCTGCGCAAACGAAAACACGGATCTGCCCTCTCCCCAGCGCGCGGCGCCTGCCACGCTGCATTGGCCTCCCCCCTCGCCTTCATCCATCCCGCCAGGCATTTCGCGCGCCGCGTTGCATACGGGGCCCCAGAAAGACGGCAAGACGTATTTCGAAATGCTCCCGGACGGCGATAAGCAACTCGACGATCAGGGCGCGCCTTTACGCGGCGATCGTTTCCACTGGCAGCAACCCTAGCCAGATAATCAGTTTTACTGATTATCTACGTGAACCGCCGGACGCTATCCGCGTCGCATAGCACGCGCGAGGGCATGCTTGCGCCCCGGCCACGCTCGAGCGGCCCAAAGCGCGTTCCATGACATGATCGGCGCGTCCTGCAACTGGAACGCCATCATGACCCGTCTGTTTCGTACGTCTGTGCGCCTGAAAGCCTGCGTGCTTGCCGCTTCGCTCGCCTTGCTGGCGGCTCCGCTCGTCATCGATTCCGCGCAAGCGTGCACGCGCGCCCTCTACGTGGGTGACAGCGGTCTCGTCATCACGGGGCGTTCGATGGACTGGTCCGAGGACATGCGCTCGAACCTCTGGGTCTTTCCGGCCGGCATCGAACGCGACGGCAACGCGGGCCCGCGCTCGCCGCACTGGCGCTCGAAATACGGCAGCGTGGTGGTGTCGGGCTACGACATCGGCAGCGTGGACGGCATGAACGAACGCGGCCTCGTGGCCAACGCGCTCTATCTCGCCGAAACCGATTACGGCAAGCCCAACTCGGGGCGCCCGCCCCTTTCCATCAGCCTGTGGGCGCAATACGTGCTCGACAATTTCGCCACCGTTGGCGAGGCTGTGGACGCGCTGGGCCACGAGCCGTTCCAGATCATTGCCCCGCCGTTGCCCGACGGCAAGCCGATCACGATCCACCTCGCGCTTTCCGATGCGCAAGGCGACTCGGCGATCCTCGAATATATCGACGGCAAGCTCGTCATCATGCACAACAAGGCATACAAGGTGATGACGAATTCGCCGATCTACCCCGAGCAGCTCGCGCTCGATACGTACTGGAAAGGCGTGGGCGGTCTCGCGTTTCTGCCCGGCACGAATCGCGCGGCGGACCGTTTCGTGCGCACCTCGTTTCTGCTCGACGCCATTCCGAAGAAACCCGACCCGGCCTATATGGCGGGCGTGCCGCAGCAGAACCCCGCTTATCAGGCCGTGGCGAGCGTGATGAGCCTCATGCGCTCCGTGAGCGTGCCGCTCGGCATTACCACGCCCAACATGCCGAATCTTTCGTCGACGATCTGGCGCACGGTGGCGGACCAGACGAACCGCGTCTACTACTTCGATTCCGCCACGCGCCCCGACACGTTCTGGATTTCGCTGAGCAAGCTCGACCTCAAGCCCGGCGCGCCCGTGATGAAGCTCACCATCGAATCAGGCCAGGTGTATTCGGGCGAGGTGTCGGGCAATTTCGTGGCGACGCCGTCGTTCAAGTTCATGCCTGCGCCCGCGCCTTGATCGCTGCGCGGGCATCCTCGCCTATTTGGCGAAAAGCTGGCCGATGTCCTTGAACGCCTTGAATTCGAGCGCATTGCCGCACGGGTCGAGGAAGAACATGGTGGCTTGCTCGCCCACCTGCCCCTTGAAACGCACGTAAGGTTCGATCACGAACTTCACGCCGAATGTCTTGAGGCGCTCGGCCAGTGCCTCCCAGTCGTCCCAGCTCAGCACCACACCGAAATGCGGCACGGGCACATCGTGGCCATCCACGGGGTTCGTGTGCGCATGGTCTTGCGAGGCCGTTTTCGGATGCTCGTGAATCACGAGTTGATGGCCGAAGAAGTCGAAATCGACCCACTGCGCGCTGGAACGCCCTTCCGCAAGACCGAATACGCGGCCGTAGAAGTCGCGCGCGGCGGCGAGGTCATAAACGGGAATGGCGAGGTGAAAGGGGGAAAGCGACATGGGTGTCTCCACGGTCTTCGAACGCGATCCCGCCATGGTAGACAGACCAAAGCAAAAACAAAATCAATATATAATTTTCTGATACACAAATATTCTTGATGAATGATACGCGAACTCAGAACCCTCGTTGCCGTGGCGAGAGAAGGCACATTCGCCGCGGCAGGCCAGAAGATCGGCCTGACCCAGGCCGCCGTCAGCGCGCAGATGCAGCGCCTCGAGGCGGAGATGGGCTTTGCGCTGTTCGACCGCGAGGGGCGCGCGGCGCGCCTGAACGCGATGGGCCAGCAGATCCTCGCGCAGGCGCAGGAAGTCATCCGGCTCTATGAAAACCTGAGTTCGAGCGCGGCCGGCCCCGCGGCGACCGGGCGCGTCACGCTCGGCGCGATCGCCTCCGTGCAGCGAGCGCTCGTACCCGAGGCGCTGGCCGAATTCCACCGCCGTAGCGCCGGCTGCCGCACGCGCGTGATCCCCGGCGTTTCGATGGAGCTTCACAATCTCGTGGATGCAGGCGAAATCGACATGGCGGCCATCATCCGGCCACCCTTCGCACTGCAAAGCGATCTGCGCTGGACCACGCTTGCGCGCGAGCCGTTCCGGCTCATCGTGCCGCGCCACGTGAAAGGCCACGACTGGGCCGACCTGCTGGCGACGCAGCCCTTCATCCGCTACGATCGCGCGTCGTTCGGCGGACGCCAGGTGGACCGCTTCCTGCGCCGCATGCACTACACCGTGCAGGACCTGAGCGAGCTCGACGAACTGGAAGCCATCGTCGGGCTGGTTGCGAACGGCGTGGGCGTCGCGCTGGTGCCGCAAACGTCGGCTTGGCGGCGCTGGCCCGCTAAGGTGCGCGCGATCGATCTCGGGCAGCACACGTTCCACCGCGACGTCGGCCTCGTGCATCGTGCGCCAGGCACGCTCAGCGAGCCTGCGCGCCTGCTGATCCAGTTGCTCGAATCGCGCGCCCAGGAGCAGCAAGCGGGCGTGGAGCAATGACCACCCCCTTCCTTTGTCGCCTGGCGGAGAAACATACGTGAGCAGTCCAGAACAATTGCTTTTCCTGCCCGGCGCCTCGGGTAACAAGGCCTTCTGGCAACCGCTGTCCGGCCGTCTCGCCACGCCGGCTGCGCGTCGCTTCGTTGGCTATCCGGGTTTCGGCGGCGAACCGGCTAACCCGGCAGTCGCCAGCATCGACGACATCGTGCAGCGCGTGCTGGCCGTGATCGATCGGCCCACGGCGTTGATCGCCCAGTCGATGGGCGGCGTGATCGCCGTGCGTGCGGCGCTCGAGAAGCCACAGTTCGTCACGCACCTGGTGCTCTCGGTCACGTCGGGCGGTATCGACACCGCGGCGCTCGGCGCGCAGAACTGGCGCGCGGGCGACACCAGCGCGTTTCCCGACTGGTTCGTGTCCTTTCACACGGACCTGTCGAGCCAGATCGCACGCATTGCCCAGCCGGCTTTGCTGCTATGGGGCGACAACGATCCGCTGAGTCCCGTTGCGGTTGGCGAGCGGCTCAACGCCCTGCTCGCAAATTCCACGCTGCATGTGGTGCCCGGCGGCCAGCACGATCTCGCGAGCGTCCACGCTCAAATACTGGCGCCGCTCGTGGATGCGCATTTGACGACGTTTTGAGGCATAAGCGCGCCGCAGTGCCGAGCAGTCGTTTCAACCAATTTCTCCAAAAAATACATTAAAAATAACTGGACGAAAATCAATACGATTGCACAAATCACTAGACCGTCGCCGCCCAACCCACAGGAACGCCTATGCCGCGCCCCATTACCGCACGCATTCAACCCGACGCCATCCGCCACAACCTGCACCTCGTCAAGCAGATCGCCGCCGGCTCGCGCGCCTTCGCCGTGATCAAGGCCAACGCGTACGGCCATGGCATCGAGCGGATCTATCCGGCGCTCGCGGGCGCCGACGGCATCGCCCTGCTGGACCTCAATGAGGCCGTGCGCGTGCGCGAACTGGGCTGGACCAAACCGCTGCTGCTGCTCGAAGGCGTGTTCGAGCCCGCCGACGTCGAGTTGGCCGTCGCACACCGGCTCACCGTGGCCGTGCATTGCGACGAGCAACTCGACCTGCTCGCGGCAGCGAAGCCGCAGCATCCCATCGACATTCAGCTGAAGATGAACTCGGGCATGAACCGCCTGGGCTTTCGCCCGCATGCGTATCGCGCAGCGTGGGAACGCGCGCGGGCCATCCCGTCGATCGGCGCGATCGGGCTCATGACGCACTTCGCGAACGCCGACGACGGCCAGGTCGACTGGCAGCTCGACACGTTCGACGCCGCCGTGCAGGGCATTCCCGGCGAGCAGTCGGTGTCGAATTCGGCGGGCGTGCTCTGGCACCCGCGCGCGCATCGCGACTGGGTGCGGCCCGGCACGATCCTTTATGGCGCGTCGCCCACGGGCGTGGCGCGGCACGTGGAAGGCTTCGGCCTGCGTTCGGCCATGACGCTCACGAGCCGCATTATCGGCGTGCAGACGCTCGCGCCGCAGGAAACCATCGGCTATGGCCGCACTTTCGAGGTCGACCGTTCAATGCGCATCGGCGTAGTGGCGTGCGGCTACGCGGATGGCTATCCGCGCCACGCACCCACCGGCACGCCGATCGCCGTGGATGGCGTGCGCACGCGCGTGGTGGGCCGCGTGTCGATGGACATGCTCACGGTCGATCTCACGCCCTGCCCGCAGGCGGGTATCGGTTCGAGCGTCGAACTGTGGGGCGACCAGGTGCGCGTGGACGAAGTGGCTGAAGCGTCGGGCACGATCGGCTATGAGCTGATGTGCGCGCTCGCGCAGCGCGTGCCGGTGGTCGTGGCCGACGGCGCGGATACGCCGGCCGATGCGCGCACACACGGCGAGCACGTAGCAGCTTGACTGCGCGCCTGACTACGCCGAAAGCTCGCTGACGAAATATCGTCAAACTTCGGGTTGAGCCCCGGCCTTGCGTCACCTATTTTTGTGTTGACACGCGCAGCGCATCGCACGCCGCTCGCTGCCAACACTTCAAGGAGACACACGTGGCCGACCAGGAGACTCACGCCTACGCGCCGCATCACGCGGACTACCGGCTCATCGGCGGCGCAGGCGAACGCGCGCGCACAGCGGGCCTCGTCAACGCGGACTGGTACCGGTGCGCCGTGCCGCGCCCCGTGATGAAGCAGTTGATGCAGCGCAGCGACGCGCGCGCCATCCGCGACACCGTGATCTGGTACGCGGCCATCGTCGCGAGCGGCGTGCTCGCCGGTTTCCTCTGGCACGTGCATTCGTGGTGGGCCGTGCCCGCGTTCCTGCTGTACGGCACGCTCTATTGCAGCCCCGCCGACTCGCGCTGGCACGAATCGGGTCACGGCACCGCCTTCAAGACACGCTGGATGAACGACGTGCTCTACCAGATCGCGTCATTCCAGGTGTTTCGCTGCGCGACCATCTGGCGCTGGAGCCACGCGCGCCATCACACCGACACGCTCGTGGTGGGCCGCGATCCCGAGATTGCCGCGCCTCGCCCCACCGACTGGTTCTCGCTCGCCCTCAACATCTTCGCGCTCAAACACGTCTCGCGCGAGTTGCCGCGCATGATCTCCGCTGCGTGCGGGAGACTGGGCGCGGAAGAACAAAGCTTCGTGCCCGCCTCCGAATGGCCCAAGGCCATTCGCGAAGCGCGCCTGAGCCTGCTTGTGTATGCGATCGTGATTGGCCTGTGCATCGGCTTTCGCACGATCCTGCCGCTGCTTTATATCGGCCTGCCGAGCCTTTACGGCGCGTGGCTCTATCTCTACTTCGGCCTCACGCAGCACGCTGGCATGCCTGAGAACGTGCTCGACCACCGGCGCAACTGCCGCACGGTGATGATGAATCCCGTGTTCCGCTTTCTCTACTGGAACATGAATTATCACGTCGAGCATCACATGTTTCCGATGATTCCTTTTCACGCCCTGCCGCGCCTGCACGATGTCGTGAAGATGGATATGCCGCCGCCTTATCGCAGCAGCCTTGCCGCCTACGCGGAAATCATTCCCGCGCTCGTGCGGCAAACACGCGATCCCTCGTATCACGTGGCGCGCCCGGTACCGGGCCACGCCGAAGCCTGACCCGTTGCACGCACAACCATTCAGAAAGACTGGAGACTGAGACATGACCCAATGGATCGACGCAGCCGCACTCGACGATATCGAAGACGAAGACGTCATGCGCTTCGACCACGGCGGACGCACCTTTGCGATTTACCGCGTGGAAGACCAGGTGTACGCAAGCGACGGGCTCTGCACGCACGAACACGTGCACCTGAGCGACGGCCTGGTGATGGGCCACGTGATCGAATGCCCGAAACACAATGGCCGCTTCGACGTGCGCGATGGCAAGCCGCTTTGCGCGCCGGTATGCGAGAAGCTCGCAACGTACCCGGCGAAGGTCGAAGGTGGACGGATTTTTATTGAAGTGTGATGCACCGAAACCTTGCACCTGGGAAGCGAAAAAAATGCGCAAACGTTAGCGCGAAGTTTGCGGATCGTTACGGTGTATTAAACAAGCCAAATTGAGCGCTTACTCGGGACCATGTAACGAGAATGACATAAATAGCCATTAGCGTGCTGATTCTCCATATTAATCGGAATGGATAGTCATGCACCCCGCGCTCGCGCAGTTTCGTCGTCCGGGTCTTCCCGCAGGCCCGCGCAGCGCCGGAGAACTGGCTCTGGAAGTCCCGGCCATCGACGCTTCGGATTCGAACTCTCTCGTCATGGAGATTTTCTATTCGAGGCGCGACATGGCCAGTCTCGCAGTGATCGACAAAGATCGCCCCATCGGCCTCATCAATCGCGATATTTTTCTGTCGCAGATGAGCAAGCCGTTTCATCGCGAGCTATACGACAAGAAGAGCTGCATCGCGTTCATGGACAAGGAGCCGTTGATCGTCGATGTGGACATGAGCATCGAAGCGCTCACGTTCAAGACGGTCGAAGTCGGTGAAAAGGCGCTGGTCGACGGTTTCATCGTCACGCGCGAAGGCCGCTTCGTCGGGGTAGGCAATGGCTTGCGGCTGCTCTCCGTCGTGGCGGAAATGCAGGCGGAAAAGAATCGTCAGATCATGCAGAGCATCGAGTATGCGAGCGTGATCCAGCAGGCTATGCTGCGCGCTTCCCGCGAAACGCTCGCGACCATGCTGCCCGATGCCGCGCTCGTCTGGGAACCGCGCGACGTGGTGGGCGGCGACTTCTACCATTTCGCGGCGTTCGCCGACGGCTGGTTCGGCGCGGTCGCCGACTGCACCGGGCACGGCGTGCCCGGTGCTTTCATGACCTTGCTCGCCTCGGCTTCGCTCTCGCAGGCGCTCGAACAGATCGGTCCGCGCAACCCTTCCGCGCTGCTGGCAGCCGTCAATCGCAATGTGAAGGGCCTGCTCGGGCAGATCAACGGCACAGGCGACGCCCCGCAGTCCAACGACGGCCTCGACGCCGCGTTCTTCTGGTTCGACGCCGCCAGCCAGGTGCTGCACTTTGCTGGCGCGCGAGTCGCCCTGCACGTATTGCGCCCGGACGCCGCCGAATTTGAAAGCATTGCAGGCGACCGCATGGGCGTGGGCTATGTCGACAGCCTCGCCGACTACACGTGGACCCGGCACGCCGTGGCCGTGCCGTACGGCAGCCTGCTTTTCGTTTCCACGGATGGTCTGACCGACCAGATTGGCGGCCCGCGAAAAATCGCCTTCGGAAAACGCCGCACACTCGAGCGGATTCTCGCCGGGCGCGAGCACGCTTCTTCTTTCATCTGCGCACGCCTGCTCGAAACCTTTGCCGAATGGCAAGGCTCACAGGCGCGCCGCGACGACGTCACGCTTTTCTTCGCACGAGTTTGAGGTAGTTCACCAATATGTCTGGAATTCTGGATCAAAACTGCTGCTTCTTCGAAATCGCACAGAAGCGCAATTTGCTCTTCTATCACAAGGGTTATTTCTCGCACAGCATCGTCGCGGCGATGAGCGAGGTCGTGAAGCTGCAGCTGGAAGTGGCGGGACTGAGCACGTCCACGCGCAGAAGGATCTTCTCTTCGTTCATCGAGCTTTCGCACAATATCGTGCATTACTCGTGCGACGCGCTTTCCGAGGATCCTGGCCACGGTGGCGCCATTCGCGAAGGCGCGATGTGCATTTCCGCCGAAGGCGAGCGCCACCTCATGGTCTGCGTGAATCCCATCGCCACGGCGGCCGTGGGCGAACTGCGCGAGAAGCTGGAGCCGCTGCGCAATATGTCGATCGAAGAAATCAAGCAGGCCTACAAAATGTCGTTGCGCGCCGAAACGCCTGCCGACAGCAAAGGCGCGGGACTGGGTTTCTTGACGATGGCGCGCGACGCCAGTGCGCCGCTCGAATTCGCGTTCCATCCACGCGAAGACGAGACGGGCACCACACTGTTTTGCCTCAAGACCATCATCTGACCAGGGCACGCGTACAAAATGGATAACCTTTTTATCGCCGCCACGGCAACGTCGCCGGAGATCGACTTCCGCTTCGACGAAAACGTCCTGTCACTGCGAGGCGAATCGTACCCAGAGAATGCGGCCGCATTCTATGCGCCGATCATCGAGCGGCTCAATCTGTGGCTCAAGGCTTGTGAGAACGCCGCGATCACGGTCGAGGTCACGCTCACCTATTTCAACAGCTCGAGCACGAAAATGCTGTTCAGCGTGTTCGACGCACTGGACCGCGCCGCCGCGGCGGGCAACCAGGTGCAGGTGAACTGGTATCGCGACGAAGAAGACGAAACGATCCTCGAATTCGGCGAGGAACTGCAAACCGACTTCACGGCAATCAAATTCAATGATTGCCCGGTTGCGACTTGACGGACGCTTTGAGGAAAACGCGCGTGGAAACGACTGCCCTGCGGGACACATTGAAGGATCATTACCTTGACCTGTTCCGCAGCGAAAACGAGGCGCTGGAGCGGGCCCGTGCGATTGCCGCGGGTTCGGAGTCGCACGCGCAAAGTCATCGCGAGGCGCTCATCGAGCTGATCCAGCATTACGAGCGCCTGATGCGCGAAACGCGCCGCCTGATCGGGCGCAGCGATCGCGCCGAGCGCGAAATGCAGGCGCTCACGCAGCAACTGCAATATCGCGCGACGCACGACGCACTGACTGGCGTACTGAACCGCAGCGCCGTGATCGAACGCACGGTGAAGGCGCTGCGCGCGAATCGGGCGGTCATGATCCTGCTCGATATCGACGACTTCAAGAAGGTCAACGACGACTTCGGCCATCCGGCTGGCGACAGCGTCATCTCCGGCATCGTGAACTGCCTGCGGCGCATTCTCGGCGAGACCGGCATCATCGGGCGCGTGGGCGGCGAAGAGTTCACCGTCGTATTGCCGGGCTTCGATATTGCCGACGCCCTGCAGCTCGCCGAGCGCATGCGTGCGGCCATTGCGAGCCACGCGTTCCCGGCGCCCGTGTGCCGCGCCATCACCGCCAGCTTCGGCGTAAGCGACAATGCAGCCGGCACCGATTTCGACACCGCATACGGACTCGCGGACTCCGCGTTGTACACCGCCAAGCGCGGCGGCCGAAACTGCGTGACGTTCGAAGGCCAGATCGCCTCGGCAGGCTGAAAACAGCGGCTTGCTCGCCGTTGCCGCGCAACGCTCATCTTTTCCTGACGCCACTACAATGGTGCGGAGAAAATGGCGACGCGTATGAAGAATTCAGGTCACGAAAGTTCACGAAAACGCGCGTCGGGAATGCCAAACAGCGGCCAATAGAGCGAGGCGATCGATGACAGCGAAACAGCCGGCACGCCTGGCATTACCTGGGCAAGTCGTACTCGTGTTGCAGGGTGGCGGCGCATTGGGCGCCTATCAGCTCGGCGTCTATGAGGCGCTGCACCAAGCAGGCATCCAGGTCGACTGGGTGATCGGCACTTCTATTGGCGCGATCAACGCTGCGTTGATCGCCGGGAACGCCCCAGAGCGCCGCTTCGAGCGTCTGGAAGAATTCTGGCATCGCGTCACCGACCGCACGCGCCTCGACGCGGCCGCATGGCCTGGCTTTGACAAGACGTTTGCAAAGCTGATGATCATCGGCGGCGGCATCGAGGGGTTCTTTCAGCCCAACCCGGCGTCGTGGTTCGGTCCGCTCGCGCGCTTAGGCGTCGATCGCGCGTCCTACTACAAGATCGCACCGCTGCGCGACACGCTCACCGCCCTGGTCGACTTCGAATTGCTCAACGCGGGGCATCCGCGCCTCACCGTGGGCGCGGTCAATGCACGCACGGGCGCGATGCGCTATTTCGATTCGCGCGACCAGCGCCTGAATGTCGAGCACATCATGAGTTCCGGCGCGCTGCCGCCCGCATTCCCGGCGGTGCGCATCGACGGTGAGCCGTATTGGGACGGCGGCATCTATTCCAACACGCCGGTCGAGGTCGTGCTCGACGACAAGCCGCGCAACAGCTCGGTCATCTTCTCGGTGCAGGTATGGAATCCAGCGGGCCCGGAGCCGGAAAGCATCTGGCAGATCGCGGAACGGCAGAAGGACATCCAATACGCGAGCCGCACGGAAAGCCATATCGCGCGCCAGCAGCAGATACACCGCTTGCGCCACGTGATCCGCGAACTGGCGAAGCGCTTGCCCGAGGCCGAGCGCGACTCAATCGACGTGCAACAACTCGCGGCATGGGGCTGCGAAACCACCATGCGGCTCATCAAGCTCGCGGCGCCACGGCTCGACGGCGACGACCAGTTGAAGGACATCGACTTCACGCCGTCCGGCATTGCCGCGCGCCGGCGCGCGGGCTACGCAGCCGCCATGCGCGCGATTGAAGCAAAACCCTGGGAAGCGCCGATGGATCCGATAGAAGGACTAAGCGTCTACAGCGCGGACGAAGAATAAAAGAAAGCGATAGGGCATGAGGCCCCTATCGCCCCACTCGAACCGCAGTGGAAAAAAGGCCGGCGGGTGGAGCCGCCGGCCGAGCAGATCGGTACGGCCATTCACTGCACGGTGGCGGCGAGCAGCGATTTGAGCTTGGTCGCGCTATCGGCAAGTCGCTCGGGTTCGATGCGCGCCCGGCGCGCGATCAGTTCCTGCGCAATGCGCACGTCGCGGGCGATGTCGCCCGTTTGCCCCACGCCGCTCGCGCCCACCAGCACGCCCGTCTCGTCGAGCGCGAAAAACACCTTCGATGCTGCGCCCGTTGCGCGCACGGCCTTCGTCGCGCCGAACGCAGGCAAGCCCGCAATCTGGATCGTCATGTCATATTGATCGGACCAGAACCAGGGCACGGCGCTGTGCGCCTCATCGTGGCCGAGCATGTTGAGCGCGGCCACGCGCGCCTGGTCCTCGGCGTTGCGCCAGCATTCAAGACGAATGCGCCGCCCATACAGCGGATGCACGAACGAGCACACGTCACCCGCTGCGTAGATGTCCGGGTCGCTGGTGCGCAGCGTGGCATCGACAGCTATGCCGTTGTCGATCGCAAGTCCCGCTTCCTGTGCGAGCGCCACACGCGGCGACACGCCAACGCCGACCACGACCGCATCGCATGGCACAACGGTTCCGTCGCCGAGCACGACGGCGTTGACGCGCCCGTTACCCTCGAAGCGCTGCACCTGCACGTCGAAGCGCACGTCCACGCCGCGCTCGCGATGCAGGTCCACGAGGCACTGCGCCACCTCTGCGGGCACCGCGCGCATCAGCGCACGCGGTGCGGCTTCGAACACGACGACTTCGCACCCGCGCTGCACCGCCGAGGCCGCGACTTCGAGCCCGATGAACCCCGCGCCGATCACCGCAATGCGCCGCCCCGGCCCGAGTTCGCTGGCGATGGCGAGCGCGTCGCCGGCATTGCGCAACACGTGCACGCCCGCGAGCTCCGCGCCGGGCACGCTCATGCGGCGCGGCTCCGAACCGGTTGCGATCAGCAGGCGACGGTAGCCGAGCGTTTCGCCGCTCGCGAGGGTGACCGTGTGCGCGGCGCAATCGATCGCGCTCGCGGCGCTACTGCTGCGCAGATCGACACGCTGCTCGCGATAGAACGCCTCGCGGTGGATGGCGCCCTGCTCCGGCGTGCGCTCGCCCAGCAGCACCGCCTTCGAAAGCGGCGGCCGTTCGTACGGCTGCGCGGCTTCGTCGGCGATCAGCGTAATCGCGCCTTCCCAACCGCCTTCGCGCAAAACCTGCACCGCGCGCGCGCCGCACTGGCCGCCGCCAATCACCACCATGACATCGCCCGCACTCATGCTCACTCCTTGCGCGCTCAACGATACTGCCCAGCGAGCGCAGACACCTGCTGAATATTCTGCGGCGTGATGAAGCCCGGCCCCGAGCTGATATTGCGCGCCTCATACACAGGCTTGAGCCCGTAGTCCTTCAGGCGCTGCTGGAACTTCGGGTTCTGCTCGAGCGCCGTGCGCGCCTGCAGCACATCGTCGTTGTGGCGCTGATGCATGATCGCCAGCAGCGCAACGGGAATATAGCCCTGCAAATACGGTTGCTGATCGGTGCAGAACTTGATCGTGCCGTCCTTGATGCCCTTCGCCACGTCCGAGTCGATATCGAAAGTCGCAAACCAGATCTTGCCCGCGAGTCCAAGGCTCTTCACCGCGCGTATCGTCGGATCGGCCGAGGTCGGACCGAGCGTCAGCACCGCCTGCGTATCCGGATGATTGCGCAAATACGCGCTCACCTTCGATTCTATGCCCGTGGGATCGGTACCCGCATCGAGCACCGATGTTTTCATGTTCGCGCCGATGGCATCGGCAAAGCCGCGGCAGCGTTCGAACGAGAGCGGGTTCGTCGCGTAATGGTTCACGCACAGGAACGTCTTGACGCCGTCCGCCTTCGCACGCAACCCCGCTTCCTTGCCCGCGAGATATTCGGGCTGGCCCACGTGCATGAGCGCACCAAGCTCGGCGCTTTGCTGCTCGGTGCCCGTATTCGCGGTGATGAAGGGAATGTTCTTCGACTTCAGCCGCGAGACGGCGCCCTTGAGCAGATCGAAATCCGCGATGGTCGTGACCACGCCGTCGTAATTGCGCGCCGCCGCCTGATTCACGAGTTGCACCATGTCGGCGATATCGCCATTGGGCGGGTTACGGTAATCGGTCTGAACATTGAAGTCCTCATCGGCCTGCTTGATGCCGTTCTTGACTGTGTTCCACCACGCGTCCGAATCGGGCGCATGCGAAATGAAGTCGAAATGCGCGACCGGGTCCGCGTGCGCCGCGGGGCTCAGCGCGAGTGCGAACACCGTAGCCGCCAGCGGCAACACCTTCAGGAAAGGAATATTCAAGGCTGTCTCCTAAGTTGCGTCTTTTTCGTGGTGATTCAACGATTCGTATGCCGAATCATTCGGCGGCGAGCCCAAGATAGATCGTGCCGCCCTCCACCTTGACCGGATGTGTTGCGAGATTCACGCAAACCGGCGCCCCCTTTGCCGCGCCCGATGGAATGTGAAAGCGCCCCATATGCATGGGACATTCGATGATGTCGCCGAATACGAGACCTTGCGCGAGACGCGCCGTTTCGTGTGTGCAAACTCCCGCAGAAGCGTAGTAGCCCGTGGGCGTGTGATAGATCGCGTAAAGCTCGCCTTCATGCTCGAACTCCATCACGTCCTCTTCTTCAAGTTCGTCGCTCGCGCACACCTCGTGCCATTGAAGAATGTTCATGGTCGTCTCCTCCTCCATCTTTCGAACAATTGACGGGTTAGCCCGCGCGTCATTGCGTATCGGCGGCAAAGGCATTCGAACCGGCGATGTCGAGCATCACGTTCGCGGTTTTTCCGGGCACCTGCGGCGTGATCATGTAGTCCGGATCGTGGCGCTGCATGCGCAACACGTGCAGGATCTCCGACCACGCATCGAACAAACCGTCGTAAGCAGGCGGCAAGTCAGCCTCGATCGCCTTGCGCAGTTTGGGCAGCGCATGAAACGGCACGTTGGGGAACATATGGTGTTCGACGTGATAGTTCATGTTCCAGTACAGGAACTGCAGCACGGGGTTCAGGCGCAGCGTGCGCGTGGAGAAACGATGGTCGAGTTCGTTCTCGCGCAGGCCGGTGTGCTGGGTAATGGCCAGCAGTTCATGCAGCCAGGCGCCGTATGCGCGCGGCAGCAGCAGGAACGCCACCGGCAGCCAGCTATGCGCAACGAAGGCCCACACGCCAACACCCACATACAGCGCGAGAATGACCCGCGAATTGCGGCGCATCGCGCGATATTCGATCACCGGCACGACAGCCTTCGCGCTCCTCGTCACCATGCCGAAGCTGTGCAGCACGATGTTGCCGAGATGATGAATGCCGTGCGAGATGCGCAGGAAGTCGGTGGCGAGCTTGAGGTAGTTGACCGGCCGCTTGACAGCGATTTCCACGTCGGCGGGCACCGTCGCCGTGAGATGCGTATAGGTGTGATGCTGCGCGTGCGACCAGCGGCTATAGATCTGCTCGCGCCAGGTCATGAAGCAGATCACCCAGTGCACGGCCTCGTTGAGCCACTCGCTCCTGAACGGCGTGCGGTGACGCAATTCGTGCTCCATCGCCTCCGCGAACGCGTAGATCGTGCCGTAGAGCAGAAAGGCCGGAATACACCAGAGCGTGCCCAACGCAAGCCAGGCGAGCGCCCCCGTGGCAAGCACGAGCGCCATGAAGCCGCCGAAATACGCGATGGCAACCCGGTCGTTGCGCCGCGTGACTTCCTTGAGCACCTTGCGGTCGAGCGGACAGCGATACCAGCTGTCCATCGTGATGACCTGTGGCGAGCCTTGCTGTGCGGACATGAATCGAACTCCCGTGCATGACGTTGAACGCTGATGAGCCGCCTTGATTTCGCTCATCCTTGAGGCGAATTACAGGCTCTAAATGAGCCATCGTCAAAGGCTAAAATGACTCATTCTGATCATCAAAGGGTTTTCACCTAAAAATTGGTCGCCTGAAAACGTTCTCCACGTGGAGATATAATTCAAATACTCGCATCAAATGACTCATATTGAGGCAAAATGATGTCGCACTCACCCGTTGCGGAGATCCGATGAAAAGCCGCCCCACGCTGAAGCAGTTAATGGAACTCACGCAACTGAGCCGCGCGACCATCGACCGGGCGCTCAACGACCGGCCAGGCGTGCATCCGCGCACGCGCAGCGCCGTGGAAGCGGCGCTCAGGCAGCTGGGCGCGAGCGATGACCACGCGTTGCCCGCAGCCTCGCGCGCCGCGTCCAGTGCGCTGCGCGTGCGCCTGCTTCTGCAGGCCGGCGACGCCTTCACCGCAGAACTCACGCGCACGGCGGCGAGCCTCGAAGCCGAGTTCGCGGCGGCGGGCGTCACGCTCGACGTGGTCAATTGCGTGGGTGCCAGCGACGAAGACGTCGCGCTGAGCGTGCGCGAAGCCGCAGAGGGGGCGCAGGCGGACGCCATCGGCATCATCTGCACGAACACGCCGCCCATTACGTCGGCGTTGCGCGAATGCATGTCGCGCGGCCTTGGCGTGGTGACGCTTATCACCGACGTCGACGCCGATGCGCGCCACACCTACGTGGGCGTGAACAACCGCGCCGCCGGCCAGTCGGCCGCGTTCCTCGTTGGCCGGCACCTGGAGGGGCGGCCCTCGCCTTCGGTGGCCGTTGTGGTCGCAACGTTCTCGTACACCTGCCACGAAGACCGCGAGATCGGCTTTCGCTCGCTGTTGCGCCAGCGCTTTCCCCACGTGAATGTCGTCGAGGTGATCAAGGGCGCCGACTCGGGCGCGGCGACCTACGAGGCCACGCGGCGCTGCATGGAAATGCACGGCGCGCTCGACGGCATCTACAACGTGGCGGGCGGCAACGAAGGACTCGCGGCGGCGCTGCGCGAGCGCGGGCTCGCGGGCCGCACGCTCTACGTGACGCATGAGGTGAACGCCGTGACGGAACCGCTGTTGCGCGCGGATGTGATCGACTATCTGCTCTCGCAAGATTTGCGTTTGCTGCTGCGCACGGCTGTCGAGCAGATGCGCAACGCTGTATCAGGCGGCACGCCCCCTGCGCAGGCACTCATGCCGATCGAGACATATTCGCGCTATTCGCTGCCCTGAAGCGGCTTCCCCGCGCGCCGTCGCGCCGCCTGTTGCATGCATTGCCCGTTTACGATATTTTATGCTCGTTTTTGCTCGATTCACCAGGCCGAAACGAGCAACCCAACGAGCAACGCAACGATCAAGCGGGAGCCCAAACCCATGCAACGAACACGCCAGGAGGCCAGCGAAGGCCTGCTCCCGGACGAGCGCGAGCGCCTGATCCTCGAAAAACTGCGCGCCGAGGGCCGCGTGCTGGCCGCCGACCTCGCCGCGCAGCTCGACACCTCGGAGCACACGATCCGGCGCCATTTGCGCGATCTGGCCGAGGCGGGGCACTGCAAGCGCGTGTACGGCGGGGCACTGCTCACCTCGCCCGCCAACAAGCCCGCCTCCGTGCGCATGCGCGAGCAACTGCCGGCCAAGGCGCGCCTCGCGCGCGCCGCCGCCGCGCTCGTCAAGCCCAACCAGGTGATTCTGCTCGACGCGGGCTCGACGAACGTCGAGATCGCGGCGGCGCTGCCCGAAAACGCCGGCCTCACGGTGGTCACGACTTCGCCGCAGGCCTGCGTGCGGCTGCTCGAGCGCCCAGGCATCGAAGTGATCCTGATCGGCGGCCGCGTGAGCACGCAGGCAGCGGGCGCGCTGGGCGCGACGGCGCTCGTGCAAATCCAGCAGATCAAGGCCGATCTGTGCTTTCTCGGCGCATGCGCGCTCGATCCCTCCGAGGGCATCGCCGCATTCGATGCTGAGGATGCCGAAATGAAGCGCGCCATGGTCGCAGCAAGCGGCCAGATTGCGGCGGCCGTCACCACCGAAAAACTCATGACGTCTGCGCCCTTCGTCATCGCGCCATCTGCTTCGCTCGACTATCTGGTCGTCGATGCCGACGTGCCGAAACTCCATCTGAAGCAACTGAAAGCCGCGTGCGGCGACGTGACGGTGGCGCGATGAGACCCCTACGCGAACGCTACGCCACCACGGCCGTCTTTCTGGCGAACGGCTTCGGCATTGGCGCGTGGGCCGTCGAGGTGCCGCGCGTGAAGGACAAGTTGCTCCTTGGCGACTCCCTGCTCGGCGTCGCGCTCTTTGCCTTCGCGCTGGGCGCCATCGTCGCCATGCCGCTT
Source organism: Paraburkholderia sp. JHI869 (assembly GCF_038900775.1). Lineage (NCBI taxonomy): Bacteria > Pseudomonadati > Pseudomonadota > Betaproteobacteria > Burkholderiales > Burkholderiaceae > Paraburkholderia > Paraburkholderia sp. JHI869. Next base: position 63,549 of record NZ_JAYMSC010000009.1, on the reverse strand, counting down.
GCGGGACGCCTCGCGCCGAAGTTCGGCAGCGGCCGCGCGACCGCGCTGCTCGGCGTGCTGTTCGCCGCCGCGTTTGCGTTGCCTGCGCTCGCGCCCAATGCAGCGTTGCTATGCGCCGCGCTGCTGCTGCTCGGCGCGCTCAATGGCGCGCTCGACGTTTCCATGAATGGTCATGCGAGCGCTATCGAAAAGGTGTGGAACGCGCCGATCATGTCGTCGTTCCATGCAGCCTGGAGCGCGGGCGGTCTCGCGGGCGCAGCCGTTGGCACGGTACTGCAAAAAGCAGGCTTCGGGGTGCTAAGCGGTCTTGCGCTGCCCGCTATTCCGATTGCCGTGTTGATCGTCGGCGCGGCCCTCTTCTCGCTGCGCGATGTGGGCACGCGCCCGAAAGCAGCGTCGGGCAGTGGCTTCGCGTTGCCGCAGGCGGGCGTCGTCAAACTCGCTGCGCTCGCGTTTCTCTGCATGATGACCGAAGGCGCCATTGCGGACTGGAGCGCCGTGTATCTGCGCTCCGCCTTGCCCGCTCATGCGGATAGCGCGGGCGTCGGCTATACGGCATTCGCCTTCGCCATGGCGGCATGCCGCGTAGTGGGCGACGCGTTTGTGAAGCGCCTCGGCGCGGTGCGCGTGGTCGCGCTCGGCGGCCTGCTTTCGGCTGCGGGGCTTGCGGCAGTGCTCGCAGCGCCTGCGCTCGCAACGGCGGTGGTGGGGTTCATCTGCGTCGGCATCGGGCTCGCCAATGTGGTGCCGGTGATTTTCAGCGCGGCCGGGCGCACGACCGATCCGCCCGTTACGGGCGTTTCGATGGCGGCTACGGCTGGTTATGCGGGCTTTCTCGTGGGGCCGCCGATCATCGGTTTTGGCGCGGGGTTAGTTGGCTTGCAGCTTGCGCTCAGCGTGCTCGTGCTCGCTACGCTCGCTGTGTGCTTTGCAGGTAGCCGCGCGGTTCGTGATGTGGATGCGTCGCGCGGCGCATCGCCCACGCCTGCGCACGTGCACCGCGATACGCGTGACGCGGACCGCATCGAAGCGGAGTGACCTGCGAGCGCCCGGCGCATCGACATCGAATATCACCACAAGATCCGGATATCCCCACCCGCACGCCCTACGTAGACTCGATCCCGAAGCTCTAAACTTCGGGACATCTACGATGAGCATCACGACAGGCAACACCAATCCTCAGCGCGTCGTCGTCAATCTTTCGCATGCGAGTCTCGCGGCGCAATTCAGCGAGCAGATGGCCATTGCGGTCATCCCGATCGTCGCCGTGGTGGCGCTAGGCGCGAGCGCGCAGCAAAGCGCCTCGCTGCAGGCCATCAATACGCTGCCGTTCCTGCTGCTCTCGCTGCCAGCCGGCCTAATTGCCGATCGCAGCCGGCGCAAGCCACTCATGATCGCGACCGAACTGCTGCGCGCCGCCGCCCTCTTCGTGCTGTTCGCGTTGTTCCATGCGCGCATGCTTTCGCTCTACACGCTCGGCTCGCTGGGCTTCGCCATCGCAACCGGCACCGTCGTATTCAGCGTAACCGCGCCTTCGCTCGTCGCGGCGATGGTCGAAACGGGCGACCTGCTCACCGCCAACCGGCGGCTCGAAATCGCGCGCAGCATCGCCTATACGGCGGGGCCTTCCGTGGGCGGGATGTTTGCGGGCTGGGCGTCGGGCGTATTTGCGTTTCTCGCGGCGTTCGTCCTGTCGCTCGCAAGCGCATGGTTTCTCGCGCGCCTGCCCACCGAAGCGCCGCGCCCGCGTTCGCGTCGCGCGCTTGCTCGTGAACTCTTCGACGGCGTGCAATTCATCGCGCGCAGCACGCATTTGCGGCCAATCGTGGCGACGGCCTTCGTCTTCAACACGTCGTGGTATCTGCTGCTCGCCGTGTTCGCGTGGTATGCGATACACCGGCTCGCGTTCGCGCCATCGGCCGTGGGCGTTGCGCTTGGCGTGTATGGCTTCGGGATGGTGGGCGGCGCGTTTCTCTACAAGATCATCGCAAAGCGCCTTGTATTCGGGCGGCAAATCCTGCTCGGCCCCATGAGCGCCGCGCTTGCCTCGCTGCTCATGGCGAGCACCGCGCTCACGCATTCGCGCGCGACCGTCTTTCTGGCCTTCTTTCTGTTTGGATTCGGGCCGATCGTCTGGACCATCTCGACCACGGCGTTGCGCCAGGTCGTCACGCCTCGCGATCTGATCGCGCGCGTCTCGTCGGTCATCATGATGGCGACGTTCGGCGCGCGCCCGCTCGGCGCCCTGCTCGGCGCGTTCCTGAGCACGCGCCTTGGCATGACGAGTTGCCTCGTGGGCGCCGCATGCGGTTTCGCCGTTCAGCTCGCGATCATCGTGTTCTCGGCGCCTGCGCGGCTGCGCTCGATCGATGGACTCGATCGGGCGCGAGCCGAACCGCGCAACGCAAAGGCAATGCGCTTCGCGACCGAAAACCAGCAGGAATGAGGCGACCTAAGCCGCCTCTTGTTGCTTAGTCGTTCGAACCGTCGAAATCCACCACTTCGACCCAGTTCGCGCCCTTGCCCACCGGGTACTTGCCAAGCTCATGCAACGCGCCGCTCTTCGCGTCGATGCGGTAAGCACTCAGCGTGGGCGAGAGTTGGCCCACTGCAAAGAGATACTGGCCCGAAGGATCGATATTGAAGCCGCGCGGCTGCTTCTCGGTGGCGTACGTGCCGATGCGCGTGAGCTTGCCCGTCTCCTTGTTCACGCGGTACGCGCCCAGCGTGCTCGACGTGCGCTCCGAGATATACAGGTGACGGCCATCGGGCGTGAGGTGCACGTCGGCGCCCCACGGCTTGTCGCCGGAGAAGTCGGCAGGCAGGATCGAGATCGTCTGGATCGGCTTGACCGTGTTGTTCGCTGCGTTGAACGCGAGCACGTGCAGCCTGCCGTCGAGTTCGTCGATCAGATAAACAAAACGCTGGTCCGGCGAAAACTGGAAGTGGCGCGGGCCGGAATCCTTGGGCAGCGAATAGGCGGGCTTCGCGTCTTCGGTGAGCGCGCCTGTCGAGGCGTCGAACTTCAGGCGCAGCCATGCGTCGGCGCCGAGTACCGAGGCGAACGCATAGCGGTTGTCCGGCGAGGTGCGGATGATGTGTGCCATCGGGCCCGTCTTCACGGTCTGCTGCACATCGCCCGCCACGCCGTTTTCGCCGATGCGGTTCACCGCCAGCAAATTGCCGCCGTACGAAGCGGAAAGCAGATAGCGCCCGGTGCCGTCGGTGGACACATAGGCCATGCTCTCCGCGAGCGGCGAGCGGCCCAGTTCGACGAGGCGGCCATCGAGCGGATTCACGGCGAAGCTCACCACGCGATACGGCTTCGAGCGCAGCGCAGCGTAGAGGTGATGATGGTCGGGCGAAAACGCCATCGGCATCACGGTGCCGCCCACCGGCACGGTTTCGACCGCGGCCAGCGCGCCGCTTTGCGCATCGAGGCGAAACACCGAAATGTCCTGGCTGTCGGCGTTCGACACATACACGTAGCTGGCCGCGTGCACAGCCATCGATGCCGCGAGCCCGAAAACGGCACCCGCCACGCTGCGCAAAATCGTCTTCTTCATCTACTCTCTTCCAGTTTGTTAGTTATATTGAATATTTTCGCGTTTTTCTATTTTCACGCGAGCGCGCCAACGCGAAACACCGAAACCGCTTCCTTCATCGATTGCGCCTGGTGCTCCAGCGCGCTCGCGGCGGCGGCGGCCTGCTCCACGAGCGCCGCGTTCTGCTGCGTGACCTGATCCATCTGGCTCACGGCCATGCCCACCTGCTGAATGCCGGTGCTCTGCTCGGCGGTGGCCGTGGTGATCTCGGCCATGATGGTTGCGACGTTGCGCACCGAGTTCACGATCTCAGTCATCGTTTCGCCTGCCTGCGCGACAAGCGCATTGCCGTTGCGCACGTCTTCCATCGAAGCGCCGATCAGTTCCTTGATCTCGCGTGCGGCGCCCGCGCTGCGCTGCGCGAGCGTGCGCACCTCGCCCGCGACCACGGCGAAGCCGCGTCCCTGTTCGCCCGCGCGCGCCGATTCCACGGCGGCGTTGAGCGCGAGAATATTGGTCTGGAACGCGATGCTGTCGATCAGGCTCGTGATCTCGGCGATCTTCTGCGAGCTGGCGCTGATGTCCTGCATGGTTTGCACCGCGCGCCCCACCACGTCGCCGCCGCGCTGCGCGAGATCGGCCGCGCCGGTTGCGAGCGTGCTGGCCTCGGATGCGTTCGAGGAGTTCTGCTTCACGGTGGAGGTGAGTTCTTCCATGCTCGCGGCGGTTTCCTCGAGCGAGGCGGATTGCTCTTCCGTGCGGCTCGACAGATCGAGATTCCCCGCCGCAATCTCGCGCGCGGCCGTGTGGATCGCGTCGCAACTGTCGCGCACGCCGGCCACGGTGCGTGAGAGCCCCGCCTGCATCCGGCGCATGGCCGCGAACAGCAGGCCGATTTCGTTGCGGCCCGCTTCGGGCACGCGCACGGTGAGATCGTTCGATGCGATACGGTCGAGCACCGCCGCGGCATCGGCCAGCGGGCGCGAGACGATGCGCTGCAAGGCGAAGTGCGTGACGACGACGAGCGCCAGTGCGATGGCCACGCCCACGCCCACGAGCGTCACGATCCACGTATAGCGCGCGTTGCCGTCATCAAGCGTTGCCTCGGCGAGCGCGTTGGCGAGCTTCTGGAACTTCTCCACGTTCACGGAGTAGGCTGCGCCCGCGGCGGTGATGTCGGTGTCGTTGACCGCCACGTAAGCGGCCGTGTCGCCGTTGCGCAGCGCGTCGGTCGCGCGCGTGAGCGTGTTCGAGAGTTGCGCAGCCGAATCGAGCAATTGACGCTTGAGATCGGCGTCCATGCCGTCGAACGCCGGGGCGCTGGCGAAGGCCTGTGTCTCACTCGCCGAAAGCTCGAAGCTATGGGCCGCGCTCTTCAGCGCCGAGTCGCGCGTGGCCGTGTCGTTGCGTTCCTTGAGCGCGCTATAGCCGCGCACGAGCGCCGAGCGCGTGCGCGTGGTGTCCTTGTAGGCGTCGTTGACCAGAATGGTCTGGCGCGCGATTTCGTGCAGGCGTTGGGCGCTGGCGTTCGACTCCCTGAGCGAGACCACGCCCGCGAAGCCGCCAATCAGGATCATCACGCCAAAGATCACCAGCACTGCAAGGAGGCTGGCTCGTACCGTCGTGTTGCGCATGTTGCTTCAATCCCCGGTTTCCATGGTGTTCTTCTTTACGGCTCAAACGCCGGAGTCTTGAGGGTGCGGCCGCCATGTTGTCCAACAACTTGGCCGCATCATCCCACATTCACGCGCCTGTCTTGAAATTCGAGTTTACCCTGAGGCACACCCAAAAGGCGCATAGTCCGGTTGCCGCGGCTTACGGGGCGTTGTACGATTGGCTCTGACAACCAGCCTTGATGTCAAACAACTTGCTGACAACTGGCTGAACAAGCAGCGGATCAGGTCCGCAACCGGAACGCGCCCGACGAGAGCCAGGCGCGTTCTTGCGTAAGTAGATGCGGCGCGCATGAGGCGCGCCGTCAGGAGACAGCAGATTCGGGCCGCAGCGTTACCCAGCCGGCCCGTGTCTCGCGCACGATAGAGGTCGATCCACATGTCGTTGAGCCGCACCGCCACGCAATCAGATGTCGCCAAGCGCACGAAGGTGCGCTATCTGATCCTCTCGCTGATTTTCATCATCACCACGCTCAACTACGCGGATCGCGCCACGCTCTCGGTCACGGGTTCGGCCATGCGCGCCGAATTCGGGCTCGACGCCATCCACATGGGCTACATCTTCTCGGCGTTCAGCTGGGCCTATGTGCTCGCGCAGGTCCCCGCGGGCTGGGTGCTCGACCGCTTCGGCGCGCGCCGCGTGTACGCGGGCAGCATTTTCCTGTGGTCGCTCTTCACGCTGCTGCAAAGCTCGATCGGCCTGCTCGGCAGCGCGGGCGCCGCGATTGCGGGCCTCTTCGCGCTGCGCTTTGCGATGGGCGCGGCCGAAGCGCCCGCCTTCCCCGCCAACGCGAAAGTGGTGGCGAGCTGGTTCCCGGCGAAGGAACGCGGCACGGCCTCGGCCATCTTCAATTCGGCGCAGTATTTCGCGGCCGTGGTGTTCACGCCGCTCATGGCGTGGCTCACGCACGCGTATGGCTGGCATCACGTGTATATCGTGATGGGTGTGGGCGGCCTCGTGCTCGCCTTCGCATGGATCCGGTTCATGAAGAATCCGGCCGACCATCCGGGCGTGAATCAGCAGGAACTCGAATACATCGAGGCGGGCGGCGGTATCGTGAACGGGCCTCAACGCTCGGCGCGCGCCGAACGCAAAGCGCGCAAGGGCGCGAACTGGGCCGTGATCCGCCAGCTGCTCAGCAATCGCATGCTGCTGGGCGTCTACCTCGCGCAGTACTGCATCAACGTGCTCACGTACTTCTTCCTCACGTGGTTCCCGATCTACCTCGTGCAGGCGCGCCACATGACCATCCTGAAGGCCGGGCTCATCGCTTCGCTGCCCGCCATCTGCGGTTTTCTGGGCGGCGTGCTGGGCGGCGTGGCTTCGGACGCCTTGATCCGATCGGGCCGCTCGCTCACCATGGCGCGCAAGGTGCCGATCGTCGGCGGCATGGTGCTGTCGTCGTGCATCGTCGGCTGCAACTACGTGAACAGCGACTGGCTCGTGGTCGCGCTCATGTCGCTCGCGTTCTTCGGCAAGGGTCTGGGCGCGCTCGGCTGGGCCGTGATCGCCGATACCGCACCGCGCGAAGCCATCGGCCTCTCGGGCTCGATCTTCAACATGTTCGGCAATGTCGCTGGCATCGTCACGCCGATCGTGATCGGCTATGTCGTGGCGGAAACCGGCTCGTTCAACGGCGCGCTTGCCTTCGTCGGCGTCAACGCGCTCGTTACGGTGATCAGCTATCTCGTGATCGTGAAGGACATCAAGCGCGTGGAGCTGAAGGCCGCCTGACTATGCGCGACAGCGGCGGCGCGTCATGACTTTTCGTGGGCGCGCCGCGCAAGCGTGCGGGCCGCGACAATGGCTGCCGCGAAGCCGGAAGCCGCACCCACCAGCAAGGCCCAGCGCGGTCCCCAGTGGTCGGCGATCCACCCCACGATCGGCGCGCCAATGGGCGTGCCGCCCAGCGCCACGGCGAGACGAATCGCCAGTACACGGCCACGCATGCCAGGCTCGGTGGAAAGCTGCATGAGGCTGTTGGTTTCGGTGGTGAACGTGAGCGCCGCAATGCCGATCATCACGAGCGCGCCGCCGAACCACCAGTAGCCGGGCGCAACCGACGCCAGCACACACCCCACCCCGAACGCCGCCGCCGCGAACAACAGCGAGATGAAACGCGGATGGCTGCGCCCCGCGCCGAAGAAGGCGCCGCTCATGGTCCCCACCGCCATCAGGGAAGAAAGGAGTCCGTAGCGTCCCGCATCGGCGTGAAAAACGTTCACGGCCATCGTCGAGATGAAGATCGGAAAGTTCAGCCCGAAGGTGCCGATCAGAAACAGCATGACGAGGATGGCCCGCAGGTCCGGGCGCGCCCACACGTACTGGAACCCTGCTGCGATGCCGCCCTTCGCGGGCTGCGTGCGCCTCGCGGAACGCAGCTCGTCCACGCGCAGACGCGTGAGCGAGATCAGCACCGCGACGAACGAAAGCCCGTTGAGCAGGAAGGCCCAGCCCACGCCCACCGATGCAATGACGAGCCCCGCCACTGCCGGCCCAATCATGCGCGCGGCGTTGAACGAGGTGGAATTGAGCGCGACGGCGTTGGAGAGATCGGCGTCGCCCACCAGCTCCGAGACGAAGGTTTGCCGCACCGGCGAGTCGAATGCCGTCGTGCAGCCGAACAGGAACGCGAACACATACACGTGCCAGAGCTGCACGAGCCCTGTTGCCGTGAGCACGCCCAGTGCGATGGCCAGCGCGCCGAGCAGCGCCTGCGTGACCATCAGCAGCTTGCGCTGGTCGAAGTGGTCGGCAGCGAAGCCCGACCAGGGCATGAAGAGCATTTGCGGACCGAACTGCAAGCCCATGACGATGCCCACCGCCGCCGCGCTGTGGTGTGTGAGGCCGGTGAGCACGAGCCAGTCTTGCGCCGTGCGCTGCATCCACGTGCCGACGTTCGAGACGAGCGCGCCCGCCGACCACACGCGATAGTTATAACTCCTGAGCGAACGAAAGAAGCCCGAAGCTGGAGCGCCCATGTGAGAGTCTCGCCTTGGTTGTATTAGTCGGCCACGAGCCGTTTGAGCAGTTCGACCGCGGCGGCGAGTTGCTCCTGCTCCACGCCGGAAAGGCGCGTCTCTATCCTGCGCGAGAGCCAGTCCTGGCGCGCCGCGCGCCCTTCCTTGAGCCACTCGCGAAAGGCGTGGGTGAGCGACCAGAGGGTCTGGCGCCCGTCATTGGGGTCTGGTTCTCCGCTGATATGGCCCGCCGCCTCGAGTGGCGCGATGAGCGTGCCCATGGACTGCGGGCGCATGCCCTCGGCACGCGCGAGGCTCGACACCGTGGACGGCCCCTCGCGTTCGAGCCGCTGCAGCACTGCCATTTGGGACGGCGTGAAGTCGCCGAGGATGGCCTGCTCGCGAAAACGGCGGCGCAGTTGCCCGACCAGGGCGCGCAGGTCGCCGGCTAGCGCGGCGGCGAGATCGGGAGGGGGAGTTTTGTCGCGATCGGTCATCCCCGCATTCTAGGAGATATGAAGGTAAACTGCAAAGATAACCTTCACATCTCCCGGCGGTGTGACAGCTACAGCTTTGCGCTCTATGGAAGCTACCGGCCGCGCCGTGGTGACGCCGCGAGGGACGCACGTTGGGCGCCGCCTGCGCGGCGCCCAACTGGATCAAGGCGCTGCAGCGATACCGAACACGTGCAACTTGCCTTCACTGGACTGCCTCGGCAATGTCACGCTCGCCACCAGCTTGCCGGGTGTCAGCGGCACCGACTCCGCGAACAGATAGGTCTTCACGCCGTCGGTCGAGCCGTTGCCGGCGTTGCGGTACGAGGTGGTCAACGCGATCGGGTCCACCGGCGCCGCGCTGCCGCCATTGAGGGTCCAGTCGTCGAAGGCAAGCGTGAATGGCGTGGTCGTGCCATCGGTATAGGTCACGAGCGCGGCGCCCGAGCCGGGGCCGTTGTTGGCCGAACCCAGCAGAACCAGCGAATGACCGCTGGTGCCTGGCGGCATCGCAATCGTCTGCCCTACCGCCACGGCGTTATCGAGTGGTCCATTGGCCAGAACGAAGCTTGCGCCGCCCGCTACGAACGGCTTGCCCGGCGCCGCGCCTGCCGCCGCCAATGCAGCCGACGAATAGCTGAACAAGGAGCCGTCGAAATCCGAACCGAGGCCGTCGGTGTCGGTACTGCCGTCGGCGCTGATACCGTGGTTGTTGAAGGCATCCGCCACGTTACGCGCGACCGGCACCCCATAGGACGGCGGCGCGTCGGCCGGTTTCGAGCCCCACTGCGAAGGTGACGAACCCATCGCGAAGTTCAGGGTCGCGCCATTGGCGAGTGCGTCGACGTCCAGCCAGGAACGATTGTGATCCCGGCCATTGACGGTGAGCCCCTGCACATAATTCGCGCTGGGCGCGCCGGGTGCATTGATGCGCAACGTTTTGCCGTTCCCCAGATGAACGACGATCGAAGAGAATTGCGGGCTGCCGATCGCAAAGCCCCCGACACCCGGGATCTCCGGATAGAGGCCCAGCGCACCCCACACATACCAGCCCGACACGGCGCCCAGGTCGTCGTTGCCAGGCAAACCGTTCGGCCCCGTGCCAAAGGCGCTCGCCATGATCTGCTGCACGACATTCTGCGTGCCCGACGGCGAGCCCGCCCAGTTATACAACCAGGGCACCTCGAAGGTCGGCTCGTTGCCCATATAGAAGTTGGGCAGCGTCATCCCCGCGTTGAGCACGGTAAAGAACGTGTTCAGCCGCGACACCGCCGCCGTATTTCCGCCAAGTTGTGCGAACAGTCCGGTCGGGTTGAACGGCACCATCCACGTGTACTGCTCCGCGTTGCCTTCCACGTAGTTGTCGGTGCTGCTCTGGTTCTCCGGAATCCACGTGCCGTCGGCGTTGCGTCCGGCGATCAGCGGCGGTGTGAGCGAAGTGTTGAGCAGGTTCTGCCAGTAGGCCGAGCGGCTACGCAGCATTTTCTGGATCGCCGTGTTGCCCAGTGCGCCGGCAAACTGGGAAATTGCGAAATCGCTGCTGCCGTACTCGAGCGTGGACGAAGCCTGCCCCCATTCACCGTTCGTGATATAGCCGAACTGTAGATAGCTGGCGCGGCCGCCATTGGTCGTCACGCCATTGCAGGCCGTACCGGGAACGTTCGCCATCTGGATCATATGGCTCAATGCGCCCGCAGTATCGAACTTGCGCGCACCGAAGGCGTACGCACCCGCCACGATAATCGAACCGGCGTCGCCCGGCATCACGCCGTCTTCGACGTTGTCATTGACCCAATGCGGAATGGCCCCGCACTGATCCGCATCGTTGACGAGCGACTGCGCCATGTCGCTGGTTTCCTCAGGAAATAGCGTGGCCTTGAGCGGTATCAGCGAACGATAGATGTCCCAACCCGAAAAGCTCGTGTACTGCGCAGCATGGCCAGCACTGACCTGATGGACCTTCTGGTCGAAGCCGATATATTGGCCGTTTACATCGCTGAATACACTCGGCGCCCATGATGCGTGATAGAAGGCCGTGTAGAACTTCGTCAACGCGGTGGTATCGCTACTGCTTACCTGAATGGTGTTGAGGCGCTGATTCCATATCGCATCGGCAACTTTCTTCACGCCGTCGAAATCCCACGATGGATTTTCTTTCTGGAGATTATTTTTGGCGTTCGCGACGCTCACATACGAAATACCGACTTTCATCATGACAGTGGCGCCTTTGCCGAAATTCATCACGGCGACGCCATTGTTAAAGGAAGACGTCGTTGCAATGGGTTGACTGAATTCGGCATAAAAGTACACCGGGACATTGGTTGAATTCCCGCAAAAATGGCCACCCGTGGTACTGCCCGAAATCGTTCTCGCGTCGACCTGGGTGACCGAGCCCGCCACGCCCGACTGTGTGTTTGTATACGTCGTATTGAGCACGAGCGTCGAAGGCTGATTGTCAGGATACGTAAAGCGTCCGAAGCCGGTACGCAGGGTTGCAGTCAGTTCGACCTTGACCTGGTTGTCTAGCACTACGGAATAAGCGCCCGCTACGGACTTTTCGTTGGAATGGCTAAACGTTTGCGCGAGCGGCTTGCTAGCATCGAGCGTCGGCATGACGGGGAATTCGCCGTCATTTCCGGAACAACCGGCGCCACTCATATGCGTGAGACTGAAGCTCTGGATTGAGCCGATATCGTAGTAGTAGCCGGCCGGCGAGCCGGGCTCCGCACTGTTCGAGGGAGCCGAGGTGGTATTCGTATCGGGTGCCCACTGCACCATGCCGTTCGGCAGGCCCGCTGCGGGCACCGCACTGCCAGCCTGGCCTGCCGGCACCGGGTTGGGAGAGTTGCTGGCCAACGTGCCGATCAGTGGATTGACATAACGGGTCAATTGCATGGCGCCCTGATCTGAGGCGGGAATTTGCGCCGCGTCGGCGACTGCCGCGTTTGCATTGCCGGAACTGGCACTGGAACTACTCTGTGTCGCTCCTTGAAGCTGGTTAGCCGCGACGGCGGCAGATCCAGACTGGCCTGGACTATCTCCTCCACAACCCGCCAAAGAACCAATGATGATCATGGCGGCCGCAAGACGGCGTAAATCTATCATGGCTGTCTCCTGAGTCTCACTACGTTTATCTGGGTTTTGTTTAGTTATCCTGTTTATTCAAGTAGCATGAGGTGTCCGGCTGAAAGTCATGCTATACGAGACGTTTGAATGGCGTCAATTGATTATCTATTGCCACTTTCTGTTTATCAGGAATTACTAAACAAACCGAATCTTGACGCAACTCCGCGTGTTAAGCGCTTTGCATAATCGGTTCAGCATGCATGCGCATTTTCACGGCGAAAACGACTCAGTTCAGGCAGTCAAACAGGGAATCAGCGTAATGACTGTGAGCCAGGCGATGTATCTGCGCAGGCGTTTGACCAGCGTGTCCAAGAGGGGATTGCTACGAATCCCACGCAGGGTCGTGGGGTTCATGCGATTGTTTGCGTCCGTTGAAGGTGTCCGGCATGCCCTGTCACGCCACGGCCGTGCTCACTCAGCAAAGTCCTCGATCGGGAACGATCCCGCCGAATCCATCCAGTCATACGATTCGCCGTGCTGAGCCCAGGCCCAGTTGCGCGACGGTGTGGCCTGCCGCGTTTGCTGGCCCGCTGCCGCACCGACCGCGCTGCCATCACTTTCAATCATACGAAAATCCCGTGCATCATCTTTCACGATATGGCTCCAACGAAAAGGGTTTTGAAGCGGATCAGGTTCGCTTCGCGGCGTCGGCTTTTCTCGCCGCCTCGATCAGCGCTGCGAACCGCTCCAGCGCCGCCACGCTGCTGTGAACGGACTGGTATTCCTGTTGGCCAATACGTGCGTCGAGCACCACCGTCATGCCAGATTGCCGGGCGAGATTGAGGATATCCATCTCACACTCCTTGCCTCAAAACTGGGTGAATCGCGCCGCGTTGAATGCAGCGCTTCCTGATACTCAGGATACGCGCGACACCGCAAAGATCAACGCGCTGCGGACGAAATCACCGTTATGAAACGCCGAACAATCTCCGTGCACATGCATGCTCAGAACCCCTGCGCGGTACCCGTCGAGTGCGCGACCAGCAGCACGACGCCGAGAATGCAGGCACCAATCATCGCGGCCAGCACAACCGCCACGAAAGGCAGCCATTTGAAGTTCACGCTGGCGAGATCGGCTTCGTGCGAAGCGCTTTTGCGCACGCCGAAGAAGCTCCACAGGACCATGCGCATCATATGAATAAGTTCCATGATTGACTCCAGTTACGTCGATAAGGTTGAACGGATACTTCCATGTTCAAACTTCCGCGCTGACAAAAAAAGCAGCAGTTACGCGCGATTCGAGGGATGCAGCCGATGGACGCGCTAGCAAACCGTCTTGCGCGCCTGCAATCAATCCTGGGGGCCCAACAAAGAAACGCCCCGGTACTCGCGCACCGGGGCGAAAGGCTTGCCACGCTACAGGCAAAAAGAGCCGCAAGCTCTGCGGGTTTAGGTGATGATCCAGGCACTCGCGCAGTAATCCCGGCGCATCCCGGGAGAACAGACCCGGACTGCGATACGCACTGGCCGTTATGATCCGCCCCGCAAAGCAGGTCGTATAGAAGCAGTCGACGCATAATTGACCGTAGCAGATCGGATTCCCTGTCCGGCGCGCCATGAGAAAATCGATCGAAGCACGAGTCCACCCATGACATCTTTCGAAGAACCAGGACGCATGACACGCTATGAACGCCTCGCGCAGAGCATGGCCGCGGAGATTCGCTCCGGCAACCTGAAGCCGGGCTCGCGCATGCCGTCGCTGCGGCAGATCATCGCGCAGCACGGCGTGAGCCAGTCCACGGCCGCGCGTGCTTACTACGTGCTGGAACAGTGGGGCCTCGTGCGCGCCGAAGAACGTTCGGGCTACTACGTCGCGCCGGTCTCGAAGCCCAGGACGGCCGATTCGCGTGCAACGACAGGCGAGACTGCTACAGTCGATATCAGCGAACTCGTTTTTTCCGTGCTCGATGCGGCCAAGCGCCCCGGTATCGTGCCGCTCGGCTCCGCCTTCCCTTCGCCCCTGCTCTTTCCGCTGTCGCGGCTGGCGAAATCGCTCGGCCAGGCGGCGCGCAGCGTGAGCCCGTGGAGCACGGTAGTCGATCTGCCGCCGGGCAACGAGAGCCTGCGGCGGCAAATTGCACTGCGCTATATGCGCGTTGGTATCTCGCAGCCGGCCGAGGACATCATCATCACCAACGGCGCGCTGGAAGCGCTCAATCTTTGCCTGATGGCCGTCACGCAGCCCGGCGATATCGTCGCGGTGGAGTCACCGGGCTTTTATGCCGCGCTTCAGGCGATCGAGCGTCTTGGCCTGCGCGCGGTCGAAATTCCCGTCGATACCGACACGGGACTCGACCTCGGCGCGCTGGCGCATGCGCTGGAGAAGCACCCCATCCGCGCCTGCTGGTTCATGACGAATTTTCAGAACCCCACCGGCGTCACGTTGTCGCCGGAGAAGAAAGAAGCGCTGGTCGCGTTGCTTGCAAAACACGAGGTCCCGCTCATCGAGGACGATGTGTACGGCGAGCTGCACTACGCGCCGAACTATCCGCCGCCGGCCATCGCATTCGATAAACGCGGCCTTGTCATGCACTGCGGCTCGTTTTCGAAGAACCTCGCGCCGGGTTACCGCGTGGGCTGGGCGAGCGCCGGGCGCTTCGCCGAGCGCGTGCAGCGCCTCAAGCTCATGACGACGATCTCGGCGAGTATTCCCGCGCAGGCCGGCATTGCCGACTATCTGGAGCACGGCGGCTACGAGCGACATTTGAAAAAGATCCGGCAAGCGATGCAAACGCAGCGCGATGCGATGATCGAGGCAATCCGCCGATGGCTGCCCGAAGGCACGGAGTACACGCGGCCCGAGGGCGGTTATTTTCTGTGGCTCACTTTCCGCGAGCGCATCGACGCCATGGCGCTCCATCGTCTGGCCATCGAACGCGGGATCAGCGTCGCGCCCGGCCCGCTCTTTTCCGCGTCACATGCATTCGAAAATTGCATCCGGCTCAATTATGGCCATCCGTGGTCGCCGCGCATCGATGAGGCAATCCGCACACTGGGCGAACTGCTCGTTCATCCCGATGTGTGTGCGCAATCGTGATGCATCGATGCGCGCGGCGCCAACCCATCACAACCTTAACTGCCGAAGAACAGGTTGCAGAAACTCGCCGGGCCCACACACGCATTGGCGTTCGTGATCGGCGTCCTGGCGGGACGCTGCGGCGCCCGGTACGTATTGGCTTGCGACGTATTCGCCTGGGCCGTTTGTTGAACGTCCGCATGCGCGGGCGCGAGGGGTTCTGCGTAAACAGCGAAGCTAGCCGACAGCGAACAGGCAAAAAGAACAGCAGTAAGCAATTTCATTTCAATCTCTCTTTCTAGCAAGGGGATGGAGGCGACGCCTCCGGGAAACAGCCTGGCCAGATTAATCACTTGCAGCAGATAAGAGAATCCAGCAGTCTCGGGAATGAACCTTCCATTTAACGGGAGTATCGGTCTGCGCGGAGCGCTTCGGACTCTCACAGCAGACAAACACGACTGAGCTCTACCGTGCGGCGGTAGACGTTCCTGTTGAGCCACGGAACGAAGGTGTATTCGTCATAGGCAGTACTGCCAACGAATATCCAGTTGTGCAATACGTGAGACATAACGACCTCTCAGGCGCTGGATGGCTGCGCATGCATCTCGCAGGAAGTCATCACGACATCATCGCGAGACCTTCGTTTCGCTTCATCGGTTGCGGTACGCGTATCACGTCGGCGGCGGCCGCCTTAGCAGGCGCCCGGAAGAACTCCGTGCAGAAGTCGACGAACATTCTGAGCCGTGCCGGGATCAGTTCCCGGTGGGAATAGAAGAGGCATATTTCAACGCCGCTGTCCGAAGCCGTGCATTCCGGCAGGATGTGGACGAGATGCCCCATGTCGATATCTTCGCGAACCGTGATCTCAGGCAGCGTCGCGATCCCCGTTCCGGTGAGCGCCGCCGCGCGCAGCACGACCTCGGTGCCTTCCATCGACGATACGGGCGAAACGCTCACCTTGCGTCCGCCCTCATGCAGATCGATGAAGTCCGCATGCTTCTTTCTCGTTTCAGGATCGATCAGCAAAAAATGACTCGCGAGCTTCGCCGCCGATTCCGGTGCGCCGTATTGTTCGAGATAGGCGGGCGAAGCCACGAGAATGCGAGGCGACCGGGCTAGCGTGCGGCGAATCACGGTGGATTGCTCGACGAGTTGCGGCGGCACAATGGCGATATCGAAACGGCCGTCGAACAGATTCGTCGCATGGTCCTCGACGGACACCACCAGACTCACATGCGGCGCGATGGCGCGATAGCGGCGCACCAGGCGCGAAAACGTTCCGCTCATCAGCATGGGGTGCACGACCAGGCGCAGCTTTCCGCCATTGGCATCATGCTCGAGCGCAATCCGCCGGTTCGCTTCGTCGAGTTCTTCGAGCAAGCGGCAACAGATCAGGTAGTACGACTGCGCGGCTTCGGTCAACGAGACGGATCGCGTTGTCCTGAGCAACACGCGCGTCTGGACGCATTCCTCGAGCCTGGCGATCGCTTTCGATACCGACCCCGTCGTCACATTCAACGATTCCGCGGCCTTGCTGAAGCTCTGATACCGCGCAGCGGCGACGAATGCACGCAACATGTAAAGCTGATCCATCTCGCACCTCACAAGTGTTTTGCTGGCCGACGATTCAAGCGTAAGCGCGTGCGCCGCGCGATGGTATCGTCCGATAAGGTGTGTGTCTTATGCAGGCGCGTGCGCGTCTAATACATTCGGATGGATTGAGCGAGGGGCCCGTATAGCGGCGCTGTTCGACCGGGTCAATTCTTCAGCAATTCGCTAACCAGTGCGAGTAGTCGCGCGTCATCCACAGGCTTCGAAAGGAAACCCGCCGCGCCATGCGTTTTCGCGCGTTCGAGCATCGCATCAGTCGCGTACGCGGTAATGAAAATGACGGGGATTGGGCGCTTCCACAGCTTGATCGATTCAAGCAGCGCAAAGCCGTCCATGCCCGGCATCTGGATATCGGCAACGACGAGCTTCAGTTTGGACCGGCGCGTATCGTCCAGAAGATGATTGGCGGATGCGTAGGCAATGACATTCCAGCTCGCCGAACGCAGCGAACTGGACAGCGCCATCCGGACGGATTCATCGTCGTCCACCATTGCGATCGTTGCCGTCGAGCGCGCTGGTTTTATCTGGGGTCCGGTGGCCATCGAAATGATGCAGAAAGGTAGAATCTTTCTGCAAAATACAGGCCCGCCGAAGGGGCATCAATCACACCTTCGGATGATTCTTGTGACAGTTCGTATTAACGGGGATGCGCCTGGCCGGCGTTCTGCGGGCTCGCCTGCACCTGCTGCAACTTCTTGATGAGTTCGGCCACGGACCGGGCATTGAGCTTGTGCATCGCCTGCGCCCGATGGATCTTGACCGTGACTTCGCTAAGGCACAAAAGTCCGGCAATCTGTTTGTTCAGCAGCCCTTCCGCCACGAGGCCGATCACTTCGCGCTCGCGCGCCGTCAACGCATCGTACGCTTCGCGAACGCCCGCAACGAGCCTCGCCTGGCGCCTCAGTTCGCCATCCCGTTTCAGCGCTGCTGCGATCGTATCGAGCAGGTCCTGATCCTTGAAGGGCTTTGTCATGAAATCGAAAGCGCCTGCTTTCATCGCTTTCACAGTCATGCCGATATCGCCGTGTCCCGTGAGAAAGACGATGGGAAATCGAATGCTCTCCTTAAAGGCTTCCTGCTGAAGCGTAAGACCGCTTTCGCCTCGTAATCGAATGTCGAGAATGAGGCAGCTCGGCACGTCCGGCATTTTCTCGGCGAGAAATTCGTCAGCCGATTCGAACGCCCGCACCTCGATGCCGACCGACATGAGCAGGCTGGTGAGCGCGCCCCGAACCGACTCGTCGTCGTCGATCACGTACACGAGCGAGTCCGGTATTGGTTCACTTCGCGTTCCAACGCTATCGTGTTTCATCGCTCGATCTTCGAAAAGTTCGTGATGGCGAAAAAGTGCTGATGCTCGCCATATGGTAAGCAATAGCAAGACTTATCGCCACCGAATGCGCACGGTGAGCGCGGCTTTCGTTTGAAGCAGGCGCCCACATAATTCGTCCGCTTTCGCGCGACTCCTTCGGCGCACACGCCTGAGAACTACACGAGTCATACCGACGTATGAGGGACCACATGCCGCCAAGCTGCAGCTTCAGCCATTCGGAGAATGGTCAGCCTGTTGCTGCACGCATAACCTGTTTGCAGCTGGGATCATTGCTCAGGTTGGGTGCGCAAAATGAAAGTCGCTATCGTCGTGCTTGATGGTGTGCGGGCCCTGGATATTGCAGGCCTCCTCGACGTCTTCTCCGAAGCCAACCATTTGCTCGGCGAGACGCGCCGGTATCAGGTGCCCCTCATCGGCGAGCACGCAGGCGGGGTTTCCTGTGCAAACGCAATGCAACTTTGCGTGCCGTGGGTCTATGCGAACTTCCGCGCAAACGTCGATGTTCTGCTCGTGACGAGCGGCTCTCTCGCCGCGAACGTTCGCCCGAAACAAGACTATCTGGACTGGTTGCGGCGGCGCGCACTCGAGTCGAAACACTACGGCTGCGTTTGCAACGGCGCGTGGCCGCTCGGGCGCGCAGGACTGCTCGATGGGAAAGAGGTCGCCGCGCGCCGGACCGATGCGAGCCAGATGGCAAACGAATTTCCGCGTGCCCGCATACGCCCCGACAAACCCCTGGTACGCGATGGACGTCTGATTTCATCTGCCGGCGCGACCGCCGGGCTCGACCTGGGCCTCGCTCTCGTCGCCGAAGACTGGGGCCAGAAGCTCGCCGAACACGTGGCAAGACGTCTTGGCGTCAACTTGCCGAGCGAGACATGCCAACGTGCGCCTTACGTCGCTACGCTTGCCGGTGAGAGTTCGATCGTCGGCAAAGTCCAGCGTTATATCGACGACCACCTTTCCGATGTGCTTTCAATCGAGCAGCTCGCCGACGCTGTCTACGTGAGCCGGCGCACCTTATCGAGGATCTTCGCGAAGTATCTCCACACGACACCTTCCGCCTTCGTGGACCAGGTCCGTGTCGGCGCCGCAAAAAGGCTGCTGGAGGAACGCAACATGCCGATGAAAACCGTTGCGTTCAACTGCGGCTTTCACAATGCTGCGCACATGCGCATGGTGTTTCAAAGACGTCTGAACGTGACTCCTCGGCAATACCGCCAGCAGTCAGAAGACACGGCGCATATGAAGGCCACCGCCTGAGAAGTCGCCGCGCACGCCGCCTCGCCGTCCCACCGCGATTTGTTCTTGCGGCGCAAGACTCTTTGTCCATGGTGGGTGTTCGAAATCGCAATGGATGCGCCTAGAGTGCACCTTCATCGGATCCGTCGATTCGAACGGCCGACTGGCCGGCTTACCCAAACTGCGAGACACACAATGAGCACTTCCAAGGTCGTCATCGTCACCGGAGCATCGCAAGGCATTGGCGCTGAAACCGTTAAGGCCTTCCGCGCGCAAGGTCATCGCGTGGTCGCTACGGCCCGCTCCATCACGCCGGCCGCCGAGGCCGATTATGTTGCCGTGGCCGGCGATATCGGCGATGCCGCTACGGCTCGCCGTGTGGTGAACGCCGCCATCGAGCACTTCGGCCGTGTCGACACGCTCGTCAACAACGCCGGCATTTTCATTGCGAAGCCTTTCACGCAGTACACCGCCGAGGACTACGCAGCGATCCTGAACGTCAACCTGAACGGCTTCTTCCACATCACGCAATATGCCATCGAAGCGATGCAGAAGCACGGCAGCGGCCACGTGGTCAGCGTCACCACCACGCTTGCCGACAAGGCGAACAGCAAGGTGCCGTCCGTTCTCGCTTCGCTGACCAAAGGCGGCCTGAACGCCGCGACGCGATCGCTCGCCATCGAGTATGCGCGCGCGGGAATCCGTGCCAACGCCGTTTCGCCTGGCGTAATCAAGTCGCCGATGCACGCTCCCGAAACACACGCCACGCTCGGCGCGATGCATCCGGTCGGTCGCATGGGCGAAATGAGCGACATCGTCAATGCGATTCTCTATCTCGACTCGGCGCCGTTCGTGACGGGCGAGATCCTGCACGTGGATGGCGGCCAGAGCGCGGGCCAGTAAGCGATTGAACGTCGCGCCCCCCCGGTCTCGATGACTCGTCGGGGGCGCAGAGCGCGGCGGATGGTCATTGCACGTTCGTCAGCGTCTTCGTGATGACGAGCCATTTGTCGTGCTGGCGCATGATCGAAAAATAATTGTAGTAATTGAAACCGAGCATGCGCACGTGCAGTTTCGCCGTGGCGATGTTTTCCAGTACATCGAGCATCAACAGCTCCGTGTCGACCGGCTCGCCCAGTTCGGCCGGCGACTTCCTCTTGGCCACCCCTGCCAGATACTCGTCGATCGTCTTGTAGTAGGGCTGGCCATCCACCTCCCCCGCTACCACGGCGCGCGGGTCGAACACCGTTCTCAACTGCTCCGCGTCGCCTCGCCAGGTGGCGTCGAAATAGCGCTGGACGAGTTCAATGATTTCGTTGCTATCACTCATTGATTCAGATTCCTTATTAATTTAACCTTGTGTCGTGCAATCGCGGCGGGCTGCGCACTGATTCGCGCAGCCCGCTCTCGACCAACCACGACCAACCACGCTCAAGCGAGCGGTCCCTCGATCTCGTTGAGTCTTTCTTCGAGGTCGTTGACGCTCGCATAGCCCGAATGCAAAGCGTACGTCCGGCCTTGCTCTTCAAGCAGCAAGGTGGGGAACGAAGCCACACCGAGCGCGCGAGCGCGTGCGAAATCGCGCTGCGTCTCTTCTTTCGTTTCTGCCGCTGCCCATGCCTGATAGAACGCGTCCACGCTCACCTCAACGCCCGTCGCATGCAGCGCCGTTGCCGCGATATCGCTCAACACGTGACCATCGGTCGTATCGCGCCCTTGCGCATAGAACCCGTTCTGAAGCGCGCGGAACACCGAGAGCAAGGCCTCTCCACTCGCGAACCGGCGAGCCGCCACAACGGCGCGGCATACCGGCTCGGTATCGTAGACGAACCCCTCGCGCGCCACGAACGCCTCGCGGTTGAACGGCAACCCGCTCAGTGCTTCAACGCGCTGCCAATGCTGCAGCCGGAAACGCTTTCCGGTCGCATCGAGGACATCGGTTGCCCCAGCGCGAATACCGCCGACCACGATTTCCAGTTTCAGATCGGGCACACGCGCAACGAGCGCCGAAAGCTCCTTGCCAAAGCCATAACACCACGAACACATCGGATCGCCAACATAGATCAATTTCATTCTTGCTCGCTCAAATGATGAGACGACGCGGGACCCGCAGGACCCCATGTCCCGCATCGCTCCCAGCCATCAAGGCGACTATATGATTGCGCGTGAAGCCGATAAACGCAGCAGCCAGAACTTCTTTTGTTACATGGCGGAAAGAAGAAGCCTGGCGCTGCGCTAGCGGCCTAGAACATGTCCGAAGCGCTTTGGTGCGCCGCACGCGTGCCGCCCGACTCCTCTCCATCCCTAGACGGAATGAATGGCCCGGTGATCATGTCCGAATAGCTCATGCCCGGCCCGACCATCGGAAACACATCGGCATCCTGATCGATCATGACTTCGAGGAAGGCCGGACCGTCGAACGCAATGAATGCCCTGAGTTTTTCCTCGAGTTCGCCCAAGGCCTCGACGCGCTGCGCGAACTCGAACCCGTCGGCGCGCGCGGCCATGACAAAGTCCTTTCGATGCAGCGACTTGTCGCTCACGCACAGGCGCCCGTCGTAGAAGAGGCGCTGCCACTGCCGGATCATTCCGTCACCGACATTGTTGAGCAGCAGCACTTTGACGGGCACGCCATACGTGGTCGCGGTCTCCAGGTCGCCGATGTTCATACGCATGCTGCCATCGCCGTCGATGTCGATCACGAGGGCATCCGGTCGCCCCATCTGCGCGCCAATCGCAGCGGGCAAACCGAAGCCCATCGTTCCCATGCTGCCCGACGTGAGAAAGCTGCGCGGCGCGACGAAGTCGAAGAACTGCGCGGCCCACATCTGATGCTGGCCCACACCTGTCGTCACGATGGCCCGCCCGCCGGTAATCTCGCTCAACTTTTCCACCACGAACTGCGGCTGAATGAGCGGGCTATTGCGGTCGTAGTTCATGCCGTAGCGCTGTTTCAGTGCCTTGATGTGGTCGAACCACGCCGAAGGCGCTTGCACGGGCGATTCGTGTTTCATCAACGACAGCAAGGCGTCCTTCGCGTCGCCCACGTGGGTCCAGTGCGCGCGCTTCACCTTGTTGATTTCGGCCTCGTCGATATCGATGTGCGCGACATGGCGCGCTCGCGGCGCAAAGGTGTGCGGGCGGCCGCCAGCGACACGATCGTCGAATCGCGCACCCACGGCGATGAGGAAATCGCAATCTTCCACCGCGTAGTTCGCGCAAGCCGTGCCGTGCATGCCCAGCATGCCGAGCCCCAGCTCGTGCTTCACGGATATCGTGCCGAGACCCATCAACGTGTTTACCACGGGAATCCGGTAGCGCTCGGCGAATTCACGCAATTGCGCGGCCGCGCCCGCGGTGATGACGCCCCCGCCCACATACAGCAGCGGGCGCTTGCTTTGCGCGAGCAGCTCGAAGAATTCGTCGCGTTTGCTTGCTTCGAGACGCGCGCCCTTTGCCACTTTGCGAAGTCGATCGGAATAGCCGCGAAACGCGAGCGTGCCATGCCCCTGCCAGGTGCCGGTCCAGTTCTGGATGTCTTTCGGCACGTCCACGACCACCGGGCCGGGACGACCCGTGCGCGCCACTTCGAACGCCGTGCGCAGCGTTTGTTCGAGCTTGACCGGATCGGTCACCAGAAACACCTGCTTGGCGCACGCCGACATGATGTTGAACACCGGCGCTTCCTGGAAAGCATCGCTGCCGATGGCGGCACGCGGCACCTGTCCGCAGATAAGGACCACGGGGACCGAATCGCCATTGCAGTCCGCAATCGGCGTCACCGCATTGGTCGCGCCGGGACCCGACGTCACCATGAACACGCCCACTTTTCCGCTGGCGCGCGCATAGCCTGCGGCCATGAAACCGGCGGTCTGCTCGTTGGCGGGCACGACGAGGTTGATCTGGCGCTCGGGCTCGTCGGCGTGCAGTTCGTTGAAGCGGAACACCGCGTCGTAGGTCGGCAAGATCGCGCCGCCGCTATAGCCGAACACGGTATCGACACCCTGTTCGCTGAGGACGCGCAGGATGATATCGGCGCCTGACATCGGTTCGCCGGGAAGCGGCGCCTTCTGGGCGCTTTTGGGAGCAATATTTGGGTTCTGGGTCATACCTGACTCGCACGGAAACGGGCGCTGATGCGATCAGCGGCCAACTACAACGGATCATTTCCCTTCCGACTCAAGAACAGCGTATGTCCCCTACCAGCTCGTGGACCGTGGCCTCAGCGGGTTCTCCGCAGGAAGCACAGTCCACCCGGCACTCTTTTGACGTGCGCCTGGAAATACCGTGAGAAAGGGTTCTAAGGATTCTGACAACGTTTGAAGCGAGGCGCGTCAGCAAGAGGGTCGTCTATGGGCCAGGATGCGTCACATCCGGGCCACGTGCCCCCTCCTACCATTCGGCAATGCCCACGTCCAGGTCCTCGTCGTAGAAGGCGACGAGAAACTCTTCCGGCATCAGCCACGAATCGACGCTCACGGTTTGCGCGCCAACATCGACATCGACCTTCGCGTCGGCGTCCACGGATTTCATCGCGTGCACGATCGCTGAGAGATCTTCCGTGTGAATTTCAGTTTTCATCGCGAACTTCATTTTCCACCTCTCTGATTCGATTACCACTGGGATCACTATAGGATCAACGCCCGATGCCACCAACCAGGCTGGCCTCAATTCACTCTTTACATCGCGTAACTCAAACCCTGTCGAAAAAATCCAGCTCTTCGCTGAACGCCAGAACCGCTTTGCGCACGCCCGCCACACCCAGGCCATGCAAGCGCAGCAGTTCGGTCATGACGCTTCAATCCTCGATGCATGGATTTCAACCGGCTTTCAGATCATCCGTGCTCCAGCCGCCGCCGAGCGCGTGAATGAGATCGACGTTCGCATCCAGTTGCCGCGTACGCAGCGCGATGACGCTGCGCTGCGCTTCGAGCTGCGCGGACTGCGCCTCGACCACATCCAGATAGCTCACCGCGCCGCGCTGATAGCGCGCGAGGGCGAGATTGAGCGCGGTTTGCGCTGCACTGGCGGCGTCCTGCTGCTGATCCGTCGCGGTGCCCAGATCGTCGAGCAGCGTGAGGTTGTCCTCCACCTGCCGGAACGACCCGAGCACCACGCTGCGGTAACGCGCGCCCGCCTCGGCCGTAGCCTCCTTCGCGGAATCCAGCTGAGCCCGGCGCTTGCCGCCGTCCAGCAGATACACCGCCAGAGACGGCCCGATCGCCCAGTACGAACTGGAAAGACTGAGCAGATTTCCGAGCACCGAGCTTTGCACGCCACCTTGTGCGCTGAGCGTGAGCGTGGGGAAGTACGCCGCGCGTGCCACGCCGATCTTCGAGTTTGCGGCGGCGATGCGCCGCTCGGCGGCGGCGACGTCCGGCCGCCGTTGCAGCAGCGTCGACGGCACGCCGACCGGAATGACAGGCAGCGCGATGGATTCGGTACTCGGCGCGAGCTGGAACGCCGAAGGCGAAGCGCCGACCAGCACCGCCACCGCGTGTTCCAGCAACGCGCGCTGCGCCCGCATCTGAGTGAGTTCGGACTGGACCGACGACAACTGGTTGCTCGCGCGCGCGACGTCGAGACCCGAAACGATGCCCGCCCCATGCCGGTTGCGGGTCAAGTCGAGCGCCTTCTGGTACGCCTGCTGCGTCCCTTCGACAAGCTGGATTTGCTGATCGAGGCCCCGCAGGTCGATATAGCTTCGGGCCAGCTCGATTTCCAGGCTCAATTGCGTCGACGCGAGATCCGCTTTCGACGCCTGGCCTTCGTCCTTGCTCGCGGCAACGGAATCGCGCACGCGTCCCCACAGATCGACTTCGTAGTCGACTTCGACACCTAGCGTAGCCGAGTTGTAATCGGTCGGCCCGGTTGGGCTGCGCAATGGCCGCGTGTCCGATTCCCGGTCGCGCTGCACATTGCCCACGGCGGAAACCTGTGGATACATCTGCGACTTGACCTGCCGGATATACGCCTGCGACTGCTCATAGTGAAACAGCGCCGCGCTCAGGTCGGGATTGTTCGCGATCAGCCGTTGTTCGAGATCGTCGAGTTCGGGTTCCTTGTACAGCTTCCACCATCCCGCGCGGTCGAGTTGATCGGCGGGGTTCGCCACGGCCCACGGCCCCTGCGTCCGGTACTGCGCCGCGACCGGCGTGTCGGGCACCTCGTATTGCGGCGCGAGCGAGCACGCAGCAAGCGCAACGGCACTCACCAGCGTCGCCAGTTTCAGATACCTGGTCATGCTAATCACCTTTAGCCTTCGGCGCGATCACCTGAACGTGGTCGCCTTCAACGAGTCCATCGGGCGGCGCATCGACCACGCGGTCGCTTTGCGCCAATCCGGAGCCGATGTCCACCGCATTACCCAGATCCTGCACGATCGATACGGGTTTGAAGTGGACGGTGTCGTTGCGATCGACGGTTGCGAGCCGCAGCCCCCGGTTGTCGAACATCAGCGCACTGGCCGGCACCCGGAGCGCGTCTGCGCGAGCGGGCAGCGAAAAGTGCAGATTGACGAAATCGCCCGGCAACAGCAGATGACCCGGGTTATCGACCATCAGCTGGACGAGCGACGTGCCCGATGCGGCGTTGACCGAGTCGGCCAGACCCACGACCGTGGCCGTAAACGTCTTGCCGGGATACTCCGGCACGGTGAAGGTGCCGGTGCCACCCGGCTTGACCGCGGGCACGTATTCCTGCGGCACGCGCACGTACACGCGCAGCTTGTCCACGCTCGATACGGAGAAGAGCTGCGGCCCGGTTCCGCCGCCAGCGTTGATCAACGCGCCCACGTCCGTGTTGCGCGCGGTGATCACGCCGTCGAACGGGGCGACGATGCGCGCGAAGCCCCTGGTCGCGACGAGCCGGTCCAGATTCGCCTGCGCCGCCTCGACGCGGGCCTGCTTCGCCACGGAGTCCTGCGTGCGGTCATCGACCTCCTGGCGCGATACTGAATCGGAGTCCAAAAGACTTTGCCAGCGCGCAGCGGTTGTCTTCGCGAGTGCAGCGTCGGCTTGCGCGCTTGCGAGATCGGCTTTCGCCTGAATCAACTGCTGATCGAGTTCAGGCGTTTCGATCTCGGCGAGCGTTTGGCCTGCCTTCACCGGCGTGCCGATGTCGACGCTCCACGATTTCAGGTAGCCGCTCACCCGTGCGTAGATCGGCGCGCTTTCGAAGGCCTCGAGTCTGCCCGGGAGGTCCAGTGCCCCGCCCGGCGCCTCCAGGGCAGGCACGACGACATTCACGCTCGGAATAGCCTGTGCCTCAGTCCAGTCCTTGAGTTGATGCTCGTGCTTGATGCGAAGCGAGACGCCACCCGCCACGATAAGGACGGCGAGCGCACCGCCGACCAGGCCGGTAAAAGAAAGCTGACGTTGCGCGAGTGCGGCGCGCGTTGTGGGCTCAGAGGACATGGATCGAATCTCCGGTAAGCTGCGCGGCCGTCGATGTGCGACCCCGACGCGAGTGGATCATGCAAAAAATAGCGGGCACGAGAAAAAGCGTTGCGGCTGTGGCGAACAAAAGTCCACCAATCACCGCTCGGCCCAACGGCGCGTTTTGCTCTCCGCCCTCGCCAAGACTCAATGCCATCGGCGCCATGCCGATGATCATCGAAAGCGCCGTCATGAGGACCGGCCGGAAGCGCGTCGTACCGGCTTCCAATGCGGCCTTGAACGCGTCGCCGTGCTCGGCCAGACGTTCGCGGCTGAAACTCACCACCAGAATCGAATTGGCCGTCGCCACGCCCATGCACATGATTGCGCCTGTGAGTGCGGGCACCGAGAGCGTGGTATCCGTCGCAAGCAACATCCAGACGATGCCGGCCAGTGCGCCGGGCAATGCCGCCACGATCACGAGCGGATCGGACCACGACTGGAAATTCACGACGATGAGCAGATAGATCAGCACCACCGCGCCCAGAATCCCGAACGACAAGCCACCGAAAGCGTTGTTCATCGTCTGCGCCTGACCAAGCAGCACGACCTTCGCCCCCTTGGGCGCATCCTTGGCATTGGCCGAAACAATGTGGCGAATGTCGGCGGCAACCGCACCGAGATCGCGGCCCTGCGTCGTCGCGAACACCTCGACCATTGGCTGGACGTTGTAGTTGCTCACCACTTCGTTGCTCGCCGTGCGATGAATACGCGCCACGCCGCCGAGGATTTGCCCGTCGTTGGCCTCAGCCCCGCCACTCACGGGCAGATTCACGAGCGATGAGAGCGAGTCCACGCTGTATTGCGGCGTCTGGAGCACGATCGAATACTCCACGCCATTGGCCGCGTTGAGCCAGTAAGTCGGATCGATCTGGCTCGAACCCGCCATGTGCACCACAAGGCTATTGGTCACATCGCGTTCGGTCAGGCCTTGAAGCGAAGCGCGGTCGCGATCCACGTCGATATTGAATTGCGGATTGGCCTGCGATTGCTCGATGCGCGCATCCACAACGCCCGGCACGTGCCGGATCTGGCGCAGCAGCGAGTTGGCGTACGCAAAATCGGCCGGCAGATTGTTGCCGCGAATCTGCAAGTCGATCGGTGCAGGCGAGCCGAAGTTCAGAATCTGGCTCACGATGTCCGCAGGCGGAAACGAGAACGTCACGCCGGGGAACGTACGCGGCAGCGATTCACGCAACTTGCGCACGTAGGCGGCCGTGGGCCCGTGGCCTTCCTTCAGCGAGATCTGGATGTCGCCATCCTGCGGGCCAATCGTGCCCGTGTTGTTGTAGGCCGTATTGATCGAACTGGTGGAAAGCCCAATGTTGTCCACCACCGTGCCGAGTTCCGAAGGCGGAATCGTCGCGCGAACCTGCGCTTGCACCTCAGCGAAAATCTGCGCGGTTCGCTCCACACGCGTCCCCACCGGCGCGCGCACGTGCAGCAGGATCTGGCCCGCGTCGACGTCCGGGAAGAAGTTGCGCCCAAGCAGCGGCATCAGCGCGAACGACGCCACCACGAAGGCGAAGAAGCCAACCACGAACGCACGGCGACGCGTCAGCGCCCATTCGAGCATGCCAGCGTAGTGCGAGCGCACGCGCTCGAAGCGCTGCTCGAATCCGCGGTGAAAGCGCGCCCACACACTGGCAGACTCGTGATGATCCTTTTCAACCGCATGGGCCTTCAGCAGATACTTCGCCATCGTCGGCACGAGCGTGCGCGAGAGAATGAACGAGGAAATCATCGCGAAGATCACCGACTCGGCCATCGGCACGAACAGGAACCTCGCCACGCCATTCAGGAAAAACATCGGCACGAATACGATGCAAATGCAAAGCAGCGAGACGAACGCCGGTGTCACGATCTGCTCGGCGCCATCGAGAATGGCACTTTCGACATCCTTGCCTTGCTCCAGGTGCCAGTTGATGTTCTCGATGGTCACGGTCGCGTCATCGACGAGAATGCCCACCGCCAGCGCGAGACCGCCGAGCGTCATGATATTGAGCGTTTCTCCCAGTACCGAAAGCACGGAAATCGAGCCGAGAATCGCAAGCGGAATCGAGGTGGCAATAATGATCGTCGAGCGCCAGCTGCCAAGGAACAGCAGAATCATCACGCTCGTGAGCAAGGCGGCGATCAAGCCTTCGCGCGCCACGCCCTTGATTGCAGAGCGCACGAAGATCGACTGGTCGCCAATCGCATCGATCTGAAGCGCGTCAGGCAAGGAAGCCTTCGCATCGGCAACCTTCTGGCGTATACCGCCGATGATCGATAACGTGGAAGCGGAACCGTTCTTGAACACCGTGAGCAGCACCGAACGTTTGCCTTCCACGTGAACGATATTCGGCTGCGGCGGACTGCCGTCAGTCACGTCGGCGACGTCATGCATGTGCACAACGGTGCCGTTCGCAGACTTCACAGGCAGATTCGCAATGGCCGCGATCGTCGCCGGCGCATCGTTCAATTGCAGCGTGTACTCGTAGTCGCCGATCTTTTCCGTGCCGACAGGCGTCACGAGGTTCTGCGCCGTCAACGCATTGAGCACGTCCTCAGCGGACAAGGAGCGCGCTTCGAGTTCCGACGGCTTGAGGTTGATCTGAACCTGCCGGTCCTTGCCGCCAAATGGAAAAGGGATCGCAGCGCCATTCACCGTCGCGAGAATCGGGCGCAACTGATTCTTGCCGAGGTCCGCCAGATTCTGTTCCGAGAGCCCCTTGCCCGAAAGCGCGAGCTGAATGATCGGCACAGTCGAAGCGTTGTAATTGATGATGAACGGCGGCGTCGCCGAAGGCGGCAACTGCTTCAGGATTTCCTGCGAAATGGCCGTCACCTGAGCATTCGCCGTGCCGATATTGGTGCCCGGCTGAAAGAAGATCTTGACGATGCCGTAGCCGGTGAGCGAAGTGCCTTCGATGTGTTGAACGCCGTTCACGGTGGTCGTCAACACCCGCTCGTACGGGGCCATCACGCGACCTTCCATCTGGTCGGGCGAAAGCCCCGTGTACTGCCATACCACGCTAATCACGGGGATATTGATCGGAGGAAAAATATCCGTAGGGGTACGAAACGCCGACAGAACGCCAACGATCAGGATAAACACGGCCAGAACCACAAACGTATAAGGCCGTTTCAGCGCAATGCGCACGATGCCAATCATGATAATTCCAGTATTCGAAGCTGGCATCGACCTGACACGCGGCGGATTCCAGCAAGCAGATTCCGATGCCTTGAATCAATCTGCGTTTGATGGGACCTGGCCCGCGCTAGCGCGAGGCGCACCGATCCAGTGGATGGCGGAAGCGATGATCCCGAGCGCGACGCCAAAGGCCACGATGCCCGACCAGCCATAGCGGCTCATGAGCCAGCCGCTGACCGTCGCACCGAAGGCGCCGCCGAAAAAGGTGGCCGTCATATAGAGGCTGTTGATTCGGCCTTGTGCTTTCGGATCGACGGAGAAAGCGCGCGTCTGGTTGGAAACGAGGCCGGATTGCACGCCGATATCAAGCACGATCACGCCCACGATCAGGAGCGTGAGCGACGTGGCCGCGCCGGAGAGAATCACGTATGCCAGCGTTGCGATGCCGATACTCGCGCCGATCACTTTGCGGAACCCGACGCGGTCCGTGGCATTGCCACCCAGCGATGCAGCGAATGCGCCAGCCGCGCCGATGATGCCGAAGCCACCCGCCCAGGCGCTGCCGAGATGCCACGGTCCGCTCTTGAGCAGCGCGGCGAGATTGACCCAGAAGGCGTTGAAACAGGCCCACAGCAACGCCTGGATAATCATCGATTCACGAATCGGGCGATTGTCGCGAACGAGCGGCCAGAGCGAAGCGAGCAAGCGTCCATACGAAAGATGCGTGGAGGGCGTGCCCTTCGGCAGCAGCGCGGCGGCGGCGATAAAGACCGGCACCATGAACGCGGCTTCCGCACCGTACACCGCACGCCAACCCCACTGGGCGCCGATCACGCCGGCAATCGTGCGGCCAACGAGAATGCCGACCATGATGCCGCTCACCACGGTGCCGACGTTGCGTCCCCGCTCGCTTGGCAACGACATGACAGCGGCGAAGGGCACGAGTTGCTGGGGCACGCAACTCACGATGCCGAGCGCAAACGAAGCCGCAATCAGCGCCCAGATGCCGGGCGCCACCGCCGCCGTCGCCGCAAAAACGAGCGCGAGTGCGATTTGTGTGAGTACGAGCTTGCGCCGGTCGAAGCGGTCGCCCAGCGGCAACAGCAACGCAAGGCCCGTCGAAAAGCCGAGCAGCGCCGCACCGGCGACGAGGTCGACCGCCGTGATGTTGACCCGCAGGCCCGCTGCAATCAGCGGAAGAATCGGCTGCGTGCAATAGATGTTTGTGATCACCGCTCCTGCGATGATCGCCATCATGACGATCTTGCCGCGCGATGCGACAGCGGGTGTAGCTGGACTTGCGGGTGAGTTGGGTGCGCTGCTCACAATGACCTCCTTATTCGTTGAATTTCTCCGGGCTTTGCAGCGAACCTTGTAGCGAACCGCCGCGATCCAGATTGAGGTCGAACGTTACGCGCTTGCATTTCCAAAGAGAATCCCTCACGATCAAGATTCATCCTTCCACTATTTGATAGGGTCCATGAATCGCCTCGAAGCCATGAGCATCCTCGTTTCGGTTGCTGATGCGGGCAGTCTCTCGGCTGCCGCGCGGCGCCTCGACATACCGCTCGCCACGGTCAGCCGCAAGGTTGGGGAACTGGAATCGCACCTGAAGACGCGTCTTTTTCACCGCACGACGCGCAAGCTTTCATTGACGGAAGCGGGCAGCGCATACGTGGCCGCGTGCCGGCGCATTCTCGAAGACATCGGCGAAGCCGAGCGCGCCGCGACAGGCGAATACGCCGCGCCCAAAGGCGAACTCGTGGTTACCGCGCCGGTTGCGTTTGGACGCCTGCACGTGGTGCCGGTCGTGGCGGAGTTTCTCGCGCACTATCCCGAGATCGACATCAATCTCCTGCTTACGGATCGCGTCGTTCATCTGATGGATGAACACGCGGACGTCGCGGTGCGCATTGGCGAGTTGCCCGATAGCACGCTGGTCGCGACGCGCGTCGGCACGGTGCGCCGGGTCATTTGCGCAAGCCCCGCCTATCTTTCGAAGCATGGCGTGCCCGCGAAGCCCGCGGATCTCGCCGGCCACGAGTGCATTACCTTCGAGGCCCTCGCGTCGCTGCGCGCGTGGGCATTCGGTTCCGGCAAGTCGGAGCAGTCCGTACCCGTTCATTCGCGCCTTGCCGTGAATACGGCGGACGCCGCGATCGAAGCCGCGATCCTCGGCGTGGGGCTCATCCGCGTGCTGTCCTACCAGGTTGCGCGCGCCGTGCGCGCCAACGAACTTCGCGTCGTGCTAGACACGTTTGAAGCGGCGCCGCTGCCCGTCAATCTCGTGCATGCGGGGCAAGCGCCCCTGCCGCTGAAGCTGCGCGCGTTTCTCGACTTCGCGTCGCCGCGCCTGCGCGAGCGCACGGCGGGAGAACTCATCAGCGCCGCCACGGCTTGATCGCACGCTTGCTCGCACGGACCGCGCGAGTAACGGCGCGCCCCGCTCGCTCGGCAAGCGAATCCGTTAACATCGGGAATCTCTCTTCCAATAAACGGGAAGACCATGGACCGTCTCGAAGGGATGTCCATCCTGGTCGCCGTCGTCGATGCAGGCAGTTTGTCAGCCGCGGCCCGGCAGCTCGGCCAGCCGCTGGCCACCGTCAGCCGCAAGGTCGGCGATCTCGAAGCACACCTGAAGACCCGCCTGCTTCATCGCACCACGCGGCATCTTTCGCTGACCGAGGCCGGCGAGTCCTATGTCGCTTCGTGCCGGCGCATTCTCGAGGACATCGGCGAAATCGAACGCGCCGTGACGGGCGAATACGCAGCCCCGAAAGGTTCTCTCGTGGTCACGGCGCCCGTGGTCTTCGGCCGGTTGCACGTGGTGCCGGTCATGGCGGCATTTCTCGCCCACTTTCCGGAAATCGACGCCCGCCTCGTGCTGACCGATCGCAACGTGAATTTTCTCGAAGACCACGTGGACGTTGCGGTGCGCATCGGCCAATTGCCGGACAGCAGCCTCGTGGCGATACGGCTGGGCGAAACGCGCCCGGTGGTGTGCGCAAGCCCCGCGTATCTGGCCGAACACGGCACGCCCGATAGCCCGGCTGCGCTTGCCAGTCACGCATGCATTGGCTTCGAGGGAATCAATTCGTCGCGCGCATGGACGTTCTCCGGCGAAAAATCAGAGCAAAGCGTGCCGATTCACGCGCGGCTCGTGACGAACACGGCGGAATCGGCCATCGACGCCGCGACGTTCGGGACCGGTTTGACGCGGGTTTTGTCGTATCAGGTTGCGAGCGCCGTGCAGGAAGGCCGCTTGCAGCTCGTTCTGGAAACCTTCGGCCTGGCTCCCATGCCGATCCACCTCGTTCACGCCGGCCAGACGCCGCTGCCGCTGAAGCTGCGCGTGTTTCTCGACTTCATGTCGCCGCGCCTCAAGGCGCGCATGTCCGGCGTTTGAATTGCCCGCGTTATTGAGCGCGAGTATCAACTGTTGTTCATCGCAGGCGGTTTTTGTCAGCGTCGATCGTGCGTAACCTTGCGTCGTAGCAACGGCAACTCGTGGGCAAACGCAAGGGCAAACGCAAGGCGAAACGCAATGGATATGTCAGCAATCACCGCAATCAAGGCATCCGCACCCGTCGAACATGCGCTTGCGCATCAACCCGCGTGGCGCCGCGTGTTTCGCGAGAATGCGCTCTCGGTCGGACTGATCCTGCCCCTCGAAACGCATCCGGACTCGCCCATCCCGACCATGCACGATCACATCGTCATGGCGCAGCGCGCCGAAGCGATGGGCGTCGCCGCGCTGTGGATGCGCGACATACCGTTCTACGACCCCGCGTATGGCGATGCGGGCCAGATTTTCGAACCGCTGGTGTATATCGCGAGCCTCGCGGCGGTGACGAAAGAGATCGCGCTCGGCACGACAGGCATCGTTTTGCCGATGCGCGAGCCGCTTTTGCTGGCCAAGCAGGTGAATACCCTCGACCAGCTGACGAATGGCAGGCTCCTGTTGGGCATGTCCTCGGGAGATCGACCTTCCGAGTATCCCGTCTTCGGCATCGACTTCGAAACGCGTGGCGAGCGCTTCCGCGACGCATTCCAGACCTACCGGACCGTGAGCGAGCAGCCCTTCCCGGTGTTTTCCTCGCCGCGCTTCGGCAAATCGGGCGGTACGCTCGACATGCTGCCCAAGCCGCCGTATGGACGCACCCCGGCCATTGCCGTGGGCCGCGCGCAGCAAAGCCTCGAATGGATTGCGTCGAACATGGACGGCTACCTCGGCTTCGTGCCCGGCCCCGCTGCGCTCGATGCCTTCGTGGGAAGCTGGAAAGAACAAGTCGCTCAGTCGATGGGCAGCGAAGCCTTCAAGCCGATTGCGTTTGGCGGCTTCCTCTATTTGCATCCGAGGCCCGACTACCCGTTTCGCGCAATCAAGGGCGGATTTGCCATCGGCAGCCGGTCGCTCAGGCATTTCCTCGAGCAGGCACGCGAAGCGGGCGTGAGCCACGTCGCACTGAATCCGAAAGTCACACCGCGCCCGTATGCGGACGTGCTCGACGAATTGCACAGCGAAGTGCTGCCGTATTTTTGAAGTTTCCCGGAGGCTCTCATGCAAGACGCGAACATACGCGAAGCGCTGACTGCGCACTGGCAAGCGTCGGCGAATGGCGATCTCGAAGCCGAACACGACATCTACGCCGACGACGCTATCTGCGACTATCCTCAATCGGGTGAACGCATTCTCGGGCGGCGGAATTTGCAGGCGCTTCGCGGGCATCATCCCGGCAAGCCATCCGGTTTCAAGGTCGGACGAATGCAGGGCGACGGCGATCTGTGGGTGACTGAATACACCATCGATTATCAGGGGCGATCCGCTTTCACCGTCAGCATTATGGAGTTCTGTGACGGCAAGGTCGTTCACGAGACCCAGTATTTTTCGGAGTCCTTCGAAGCGCCGGCCTGGCGCAGCCAATGGGTTCAGAAGATCACCGCCAGTTAGCCCTTGGGCGCCTGCCCACGGAAAAGGGTGTGCTCATTCACGCTTCGCTGAGCCAGTCGTCTACGCAATCCACGCGCAATTCTG
Organism: Paraburkholderia sp. JHI869; assembly: GCF_038900775.1. Classification (NCBI taxonomy): domain Bacteria; kingdom Pseudomonadati; phylum Pseudomonadota; class Betaproteobacteria; order Burkholderiales; family Burkholderiaceae; genus Paraburkholderia; species Paraburkholderia sp. JHI869. The sequence continues at coordinate 28,941 of NZ_JAYMSC010000009.1, read as the reverse complement.
AATATATCGTTGGCAAGCTCGTCTCAGATGTCACGACGCCATCGAGCACATCCGATTCAATACATCTTCTCGCGCTGCTAAAACAGAACACCGATGATGGCGCCGCTGCGCAACACGCGCTCTCGGCCATTCGCGCATTGATCTCGCTGAACCCAAACGCAAGCTGAACAGCGAGTAATAGCCGGCGCCCCCTGCGCCGGCTATCTTCAGGCGCGAGGCTTATTTCGCCGCGGGCATCGCGAATTCCGCGCCCTTGTCGATGCTGTCGGGCCAACGCTGCGTCACGGCCTTGTAGCGCGTATAGAAGCGTACGGCTTCCTCGCCATAGGTGTGATGATCGCCAAACAGCGAGCGCTTCCAGCCGCCAAACGAATGCCACGCCGAAGGCACCGGACTCGGCACGTTGATGCCCACCATGCCGATTTGAATCTGCCGGGTGAACGTGCGTGCCGCAGCGCCATCGGCCGTGAACAGCGTGACGCAATTGCCGAGTTCGTGTGCGTTGACGAGTGCAATGGCACTGGCGAGATCCGGCACGCGCACCACCGAAAGCACCGGCCCAAAAATCTCTTCCCGATAGATCTTCATATCCGGCTGCACATCGTCGAAGAGCGAGCCGCCGAGGAAGAACCCGTCTTCGTGGCCGGCCACGGTATGGCCGCGCCCATCGACCACGAGCTTCGCACCGGCTTCGACGCCGGCATCGATATAGCCCAGCACCTTGGTCCGATGCGCCGCGCTGATGAGCGGCCCCATGTCCAGATCGGGCTCCATGCCCGCACCGATGCGCAGTGCGCGCACCCGCGGCGCAAGACGCTCGATCAACTCGTCGCCAACGCTTCCCACCGCCACCGCGACCGAAGTCGCCATGCAGCGCTCGCCTGCCGAGCCATAGGCCGAATTGATCAGCGCATCGACGGCCTGGTCGAGGTTCGCGTCGGGCATGACGACGAGGTGATTCTTCGCGCTGCCCAGCGCCTGCACGCGCTTGCCGCGTTTGGCGCCTTCTGCGTAGATATATTCGGCCACCGGCGTGGAGGCGACGACGGACATAGCGGCCACATCGGGATGCTGGATCAACGCATCGACCGTGCCCTTGTCGCCATTCACCACGTTGAAGATACCTTTGGGAAAGCCCGCTTCGACGAAGAGTTCCGCCAGCCGGATCGACGACGACGGCGTGCGCTCCGAGGGTTTGAGGATGAAGGTGTTGCCGGTCGCGGCCGACATGACGAACATCCAGCACGGCACCACCACCGGGAAGTTGAACGGGGTCACGCCTGCAATCACGCCAAGCGGCTGACGCAGATTCCAGCTATCGACGCCACTGCTGCTTTGATCGGTGAAATCGGTCTTGAGCAGGTTCGGAATGCCGCATGCGAATTCGACGATTTCGATGCCGCGCATCACCTCGCCCCTCGCATCCGAAAAGAGCTTGCCGTGGTCGCGCGTAATGAGTTCGGCGATTTCGTCCAGATGCGACTCGAGCAGTTCCTTGAACTTGAACATCAAGCGCGCGCGCTCGAGCGGCGGCGTTTCGCTCCACGCCGGAAATGCGGCTTTGGCGGCCGCGACGGCGGCGGCAACCTGATCGGCGTTCGCAACCGGTACGCGCGCCGTGATGCGGCCCTGCGCCGGATCGTAGACATCGTTGAATCGCCCGCTCGTGCCAGCGGTACTTTGACCGTCGATGAAATGAGTCAGTTGGCGCACCGCGCCCTGGTTTGCTTCGCTCATACGTCCTTCCTTTAAGGGATCTGCACGCTGCCAGGGACCGAAGAAAGTCCGCATTGCAGCGCGCATCAAGTCGAGTGGCCGGGCATCTCCGTGACTCCCCGCCAGGATCAGCAATCGGTGACCGCCGACGAAAACAGTCTACGTTTTACGGCGCTCGGCTGAAGGGCTAGCAGCGACGGTTTGGGGACATTCCCGGCACGTTTCCGGCCATCGCGACGAGAACTAGTGCCAGGAAGCGCTTTCCTGTGCGGGAAGCGTGAAATGAAAGCTGACGCCAGCGGGAATGTTCGGCGTCACCCATAAGCGCCCGCTGTGGCCTTCCACGATCGTGCGGCAGATGGGCAGCCCCATGCCGAGGCCATTGCGTTTGGTCGTAAAGAATGCCTCGAAAACGCCTTCCGGATTGCCAGCAAGACCCGGCCCGGAATCCTGCACCGTAATGCAAAGTTCGCTTTCATCGAACCTGCCGGTCCGGATCAGAAGCATTCGCTCGCCGCTTTGCATTTCGCTCATGGCTTCGATGGCGTTGATCATCAAATTGAGCATCACCTGCTGCAATTGCACCCGGTCTCCCTGAACGCGTGGCAATCCCTCCGCGAGTTCCACCGTGAGTTCGACCCCGAATTTGCTGGCTTCGCCGCGCATGAGCGCGATCAGTTCCCGAATCATGTCGTTGACATCGAGTCCATCGGTGCGCAGCGGTTCCTTCTTGAAGTAGGCGCGGGTTCTGTCGACGACGCCGTTGGCGCGTTCGCTGTCCGCCACGATCCGCGAGAGCGCAAGGCGCGCTTCGTTGAAATTGGGCGGCCGCGACGCGAGCCAGCGCAAGGCCGCACTTGCGTACGCGGCGATTGCCGTGATCGGCTGCTTCACTTCATGCGCGATCGAAGCCGATAGCTGCCCCATCGTCGCCACGCGGTTCGAATGCGCGAGCACGTTCTGCAGTTCGCGGTAACGCTGTTCGCTGTCGCGCACATCCTGTTGCGCGCGCTTTTGCTCCGTCAAGTCGAGTATGAAAGCGACACCCTGCCCTTCGCGGTCGCCAAACGCCGCCGCGCCAACCATGACGGACACCCGGCTGCCATCCTTGCGCAAATACTCCTTCTCGAAGGGTTTGGCGCTTCCCGTGGCCTTCAATTCGGCCCTCACGCGTTCGTCGCGCGCATGCCATTCGGGCGGAGTCAGATCGGGCCAACGAATCTGCCCTGATCGTAGATCGGCTGCGGTGTAGCCCACGATGCGCAGAAAGGCATCGTTGGCTTCCACGACATTCCCTTCGAAGTCCCAGATGTGAATGCCGATGATATTGGAGTCCACGAGGCGCCGGACCTTTGCTTCGCGTTCCTGAAGATCGGCATACAGGCGCGTATTCTCCAAAGAAATAGCGGCTTGTGAAGCGAGCAAGTCGAGCAGCGCGGAACGGCGTGCCGTGAACACATGCGAAGTCTCGGTGTTCTCCAGATACAGCAGCCCGCCGAGTTTTCCCTGCCTCACGAGCGGCAGGCAGAATACGGACCGCGTTGCGCCGCTCGCCAGATACGCATCTTCAGGAAAGAGACTGGATGCCAAAGCGTCGTCGATGATCACACGCTTGCCCGTGTGCATCACGTAACGCAGCAGCGCCGCGGGGGTGGCCGAGTCGGCGTCGGGCGAGCGCGTGACCTCGATGCCGTTGCCTTCGATACGCGCCTGCGCTTCGATGCGATAGCCGTCTGGTTGCTCCGGCATGATCAGCAGCCCACGATCCGCGCCTGCCGTTTCCAGCGCGATCGTCATCAGGCGCTCGACGAGGCTCGTCAGTTCGATCTCGCTGGAGAGCGCCTGCGACGCCTTGAGCAGCGTTGCGGCGTCGAACTGGTGCCAGTCGAAACTGAGCGTCGACGTCAGCGTGCTCCCTTCCGGGTCGGCCAGGCGCGGGAATTCACCGTCGAGTTGCTTGATCTTGGCTTTCGCGCCCCACGCGTCGAAGCACCGGCGCGCATTGCGCAAATGGGCTTCGCCGCTCGTCGCGAGGCCCATGCGCGAGCAGAAGCGGCCCGCCAGTTCGCTGGCGATGCCTTCATGATGCAAAAAGCCATTCTCGCGTGCAGAGCGTATGGCCTCCTCGTACAGGCGCATGGCATCGAGATCATTCCCCTCCAGACGCGCGACCTCCGCGCTGAGCAAGGCATAGCGGTTCTGATAATTCTCCGGACAATGTCCGGCCCACATTTCAAACTTGTTGAGCGTCCCGGCAAGCGTGCGTTCGTATCCTTCCTGCTGCTCGGGCGAAGCATCGGGATACAGCGCCGTCAAGATCAGCATATGAAAGAAGTGAAAAGTCGGCTCGATCGCCAGCGCCATCACCGAACTCAACACCGCCTGCGCCCGCTGCGCGGCTTGCAGCGCATCGGCATAGCGGCCGTCGAGAAACGCGAGAATGACCTTGATGATTCGATAGACGCCAATGGCGCAGCCAAAATTCGACTTGACGATCGCATCGAAACAAACGGTTTCATCGAACGTCGCGTCGTTCAGATCGAACGGTCTGGCCGTCTTGCCTCGCAGACTGATCACGCATTGCCGTTCAACCCGAATCAGTTCGTAGACCGCGTCGTTGTGGCTCTGCCGCATGAGCGCCGCGTACTTGTCGGCGATCGCCTGCACGTCTTCGAGCGCGGCACCGCTCTCCAGCGCCTGCCAAACGGCATTGAACGCAACGTTGCCGGCAAAAACGAAATCCCCCACTTCCATGCACTCGGCTGTTGCCCGTTCCAGAACCGGGAGATTCGCGGCGATGTGGCGGCGCCAGAAATTGACGTGGGCGCCATACAGGTGAAGCAGCTTTCCATTCAAATGCCGATTGCCGAACTTCTCGTTGAGCTTCAGCGACATCTCCGAGACCTGGACCGCCGTGGGAATATCGCCGATCAATGAAACCAGCATGAGCGCGTAGTTGCCGAACGCGAAACTCGAATTGTCGGTATTGCCGTGTTGCAAGGAAAGATTGACCGCCTTGAGGGTGATGAGCGGATAGAACGCGGGCCGCGCCGCAAACGCGCAGTTCATCGCCTGAAGGAGCAGATTGACGATTGCGTGGATCGCGGGGTCCGTCGCCACCGGAGCGTCAACGAGTTCAGCAATGGAACGTCCGGCCTGATTGACGCGAACGTCCTGCAACGCGGCATGAAGCGCCGCGGGGGTCTCCTCGTCGGTTTCAGGAAAGCGGATATCGAAGCCGCGAAGCGCAACGAGCGCGACCGTGAAGCTCTCGTCGTATCTTCCGGCGAGCTGATACAACTCGATGCGCAAGCTGTACACCTTCGCACGATCGAGACTCGTGCGCGCCGCCGCGAGCATCATGTCCGCCAGCGCATCCGCTTTCGCGAAGTCGCCCACCAGATATTCGCACTCCGACAACGCGAGATACAGTTCGAACGTGCTCTCGTAGCACTGCGTCCACGCGTTGGGCGACAGCAGCGAAGCGCCTTGCGCCAGATAGCCGCGCGCCGCCACGTATGCCGTCGAACTCATGGCGCGCTTGCCAGCAATGAGGTTCAACGCGACGGCTTGCGCTCGCTCTGTTTCGTCAGTGACCAGCGCCGCGCCGCGATTGAGATGATTGACGATGTCGAATATCGCGTCTTCGAGCGCATCTGGCGGTGTGCGCGATACCAACGCGCGCCCAATTCTCAAATGCGCGGCAGCACGCTCGCTAGCGGGGATGAGCGCATACGCGGCCTCCTGCACGCGATCGTGCGCGAATTCATAGACGTTGGCCTCGCGAAAGACGAGGCCCGTTCGCACGGCTTCCCACAGGTCCGCGTGCATCCGCTCTTCGGAGCCGCCCTGAACCCAGGTCAGCGCGGCGACTTCGGCGACGTTGCCAAGGCAGGCCAGTTGGCCTAGCGCGTCGCGCGCCGCGAGCGGCAACCGGCTCAATTTCGCCGCCATCAGATCGGCAACGTTCTCGGTATAGCCCTTCGCGCGAATACGCGGCAATTCCCAGCACCACTTCGCGGCGCGCGGGTCGAATGCAAGCAGGTCTTCGTCGGCGAGCGCGGTGAGAAACTGAATCGTGAAGAACGGATTGCCGCCGCTTTTCTCATGCGCCAATCGAGCCAGCGGTGTGGCGCTCGCGCAGTCACAGTGCAGCGATTCCGCCACCAGTTGCGTCACGCTTTCGCGCGTGAGCGGTGCAAGCTCGATTTGCTGCACTCTGGCTTCGGCGCGGGCGATCGATTCGAGCGTGCGCGCAAACGGGTGAGCAGCATCGACCTCGTTGTCCCGGTACGCGCCCACCAGCAAAACGTGCTTCACGTCCGGATGCGTGGCGAGATGCGCGAGCAGATCGAGCGTGGCCGTATCCACCCATTGCAGATCGTCGATAAACAAGGCGAGCGGATGCTCTGGCCGCGCAAATACGCCGAGAAACCGCCGAAATACGATCTGGAAGCGATTTTGCGCGTCTTGAGGCGGTAGCGCTGGCGCGGCCGCTTGCTCGCCGATGATGAGCGCAAGCTCGGGAATCAGATTGACGATGAGTTGACCGTTGGGCCCGAGCGCCTCCATCAGTGCGCGACGCCAGGGCTCGACCTCCGCTTCGCGCATGCTCAAGAGATTGAGCACGAGTGTCTGAAAGGCTTGTGCGAACGGCACGTACGGAATGCCGCGCCGGTACTGGTCGAACTTGCCGGAAGCGAAGAGACCGCGCGGCGGGACCAATACCCTGTGCAACTCGTTCACGACCGACGACTTGCCGATGCCGGGATACCCCGAGATCAATACCAGTTCAACGGAGCCGCTCGCCACCACGCGGTCGAACGCGGTGGTCAGTGCTTCGATTTGCGCCTCACGCCCGTACAACTTCTCGGGAATCAGCAACTGGTCGGATGCGTCGTGCTCTCCCAATGGGAATGGGTCAATGCGATTGCGCGCTTCCCAGGCCGCGAGGCATCTGCGTAGGTCGGCCTCCAGCCCCGCCGCAGTCTGATAGCGGTCCTCTGCGGCTTTCGCGAGCAGTTTCAGTACGATGCCCTCGAGCGGCTGCGGAATCTCGTCGCGGTGCGCCCGCGGCGGCGTGGGCTTGCGCGCGATATGGCAATGAATCCACTCCATCGCATCCGTTGCGTTGAACGGCAGCGACCCTGTAAGCATCTCGTACAGCGTGACGCCAAACGAATAGAGATCGCTGCGTGTGTCGATCGAACGGTTCATGCGGCCCGTTTGCTCCGGCGCCATATACGCAAAGCTTCCGGCAACGACCTCGGGCGGCGCGGGCGGCTGATGTTCATGCGGCAGCTGCGAAGCGATACCGAAGCCGGTGAGCCGCACGTTGCCACTGCTGTCGACGAGCACATTCGCTGGCTTGATGTCTTTGTGAACGAGGCCGCATCGATGCACGTGGCCGACCACCTTCGCCAGATTCGCCGCAATGCGCAAAAGGCGCGCGAGTTCGAACGGACCTGCAAGGCAGCGATTGAGCGGTTCGCCGCCGTCGTCGTCGAGCACGAGCATGGGCGGCTCACCGTGCCGGTAGAACGCAAGCGGCCGCGCCGCCCAGCTCGAATCGAGCAACGTGGCGAGACCGTATTCGCGTTCGAGGCGCTTCACGCTTCCTGGGGCCGCTCGCGTGACGACCAGTGCGAGCACCGAGACGGGACAGCTCTGCTTGCGGGCGCGAAACAGTAAAAAATCGCCGTCGTCGCGCAGCGGTTCCAGCTCATATCCAGCGAGATCCACGGCCCACGCTCCTGTCATGATGCGATTTTCATCAGCCCATGATTTTGCGCGCGCGCCCGCCTTCGCGCCATTGCCAGCATCGCAAGTTAATCGATTGTCCTGAGCAATGATGACGGGACACACTGAGCCCGCGCCACATCGACGTAAAACAACCTATGCGTCAACCGTCCGCCAACTACGCCCGAAAAATTTCGCGCAATTCCCGGGCGGCGTCGTGAAGTCGATTTCCATGCAGGGTGATGTTCGGATAGACGCGTCATTGTTGTCGTTTGAAAGACCTATGAGTTACCCGCCATATGTCGACTCCCATCCTCCTCCCAGCGCTTTACAAAGCGTAATGAGATTCGTAGCCGCCGTTGCCCTGCTTTGCTCGAGACTGCTTTGCGCTTCGAGCAACTGCTTTTGCACGTTCAATACGTCGAGATAATCGAGCGCGCCGGCCTTGTACCGCTCCCGCGCGACCGAGAGCGCGCGCTGATTCATCGTCACGGCCTCGGCCAGCCGGTCGCGGCGACGCTGCTCGGCGTCGTAGGTGACCAGCGCGTCGTCCACTTCCTGCCATGCGCGCAGCACCGTCTGCTTGTAGGCAATCGCGGCCTCTTGTTGTTGTGCCTCGCGCAACTGGAGCGTCCCCTTCAGGCGGCCGCCTTCGAAAATGGGAAACGTAATCGAAGGGCCAACGACGAATTGCCCGGACGCCCAACTGGCCAGACTCGAGAGTTGAAGGCTTTGAAAGCCCGCGCTGCCATTGAGCATGATGCGCGGATAAAAATCGGCCTTCGCCACGCCGATCGACGCCGTTGCCGCGTGCAATTGCGCTTCCGCCTTGCGGATATCCGGCCGGCGCTCCACGAGTTCGGAAGGAAAGCCGATCGGGACCTGTGCGGGAAGCACGGGCACTTCCTGCGTTGCGGCGAGTGTCTGACGCAGCGCGCCGGGCTCTTCGCCGAGCAGCAGGCCGATCGCGTTGATCGTCGTTTCGGAATGCGATTCGAGTGTCGGAATCAGGCTTTCGATATTCTCGACCTGCGCCGAAGCATTCGCGACATCGAGATCCGTCGTGACGCCTTCATGTGCACGCACCTGCGTGAGTTTCAGCGCATCGTTGGCGATGTCGAGGTTCTGCTTCGCGATCTGCAGGAGTTCCTGCGTGTCGCGCAGCTCGATATAGTCCCGCGCAAGCTCCGCGCGCGCGCTCAGCAAAACCGCGTTGCGGTCCTCATACGAGGCTTCGGAAAGTGCTGTCGCCTCTTCCACGCTGCGGCGCACGCGGCCCCAGATGTCGATCTCCCATGAAGCATCGAAGCCAACCTGGTAAAGGTTGTAGGCAGGCGACCCCTTGGAGCCCGGCATCGCGGCCACACCCAGCGGCGAGCTGCCGGAAGCCGACAGCGGCTGACTTTGCGAAGGCGTCACGCCAAGCAGCGAGAGAATGCCGTTTTCACTGCCGCGCTCGCGGTTGTACGACGCGGCGCCGTCGAGTGTCGGATATTCGGCGGCACCTGCCACGCGGCGCTCGGCCCGGCTTTGCAACAAGCGCGCAGAGGCTGCCGCCACATCGAGGTTCGCATCGGCCAGTTGCTTTTCCAGTCCGTTCAATACCGGGTCGTTGAAAAGCGTCCACCATTCCGGGCCGAACTGCGCTTCCACGGCTTTGCTCGGCGCTTGCGCGGTCTGCGTGCGGTTGAAGACCTCCGGGGTCGGCGACTTTGGCGGTTCGAAATTGGGACCGACCGTGCAACCCGCTATTGCAAGGCATGCGAGAACCGTGAGGAGAATCCCTCGGATAGAGTGTTGGTTCGCGTTCATTTTCTTTCTGCTCCCTCGGCCGTCGCTTCTGAGCCCCGGCCAACCGCCACTTCCGCTTCCACCGAAAGCCCGACGCTCAATGCGGCTGCCGCCGGCTGCCCGCGATCGATCGTGATCTTCACAGGCACGCGCTGCACGACCTTCGTGAAATTGCCCGTTGCGTTGTCAGGTGCGATCGGCGCGAAGCTCACGCCAGTCGCAGGAGCCAGGCTGTCGATATGGCCATGAATCACCACGCCAGGCAAGCTATCGACCGTGACGCGCACGCTCTCACCGGGCCGCATATGCGTGATCTGGCTCTCCTGGAAGTTGGCGACCACATACGCATCCGTAAGCGGCACAATGGCCAGCACCGGCGCGCCAGGTGTAACGAACGCGCCGACCCGCGCCGAGCGGCGCCCCACCTTGCCGTCGACAGGTGCGCGGATCTCGGTATAAGAGAGGTTGAGCTTCGCCTGTTCGAGCGCCGCCTCGGCGTGCTCCAGTGCGCCCGCGGCCTTGTCGCGCTCGGTACGCAGGACATCCAGATTCTGTTCGGTGGCCGTGAGCACCGCCTGATCGTGCGATTGCTGCGCAAGCTGCTCGGCGAGCGTGCTCGAAGCCTGTTGTTGCTCCTGTGCGGTCCCCGCTCCGGCTACGGAAAGATTCTGGTAGCGCGCGGCGTTGGCCCGCGCAAAGCCGATCGACGCGTCGTCGGAACGCAGCGTGGCGCGCGCCTGATCGACCAGCGAGGGCTGGCGCGCGATCTGCGCGTCGAAGTTCGCCACCGACGCCTTTGCGCCCGCCACTTCCGCCTCGGCACTCATCAGCGCGGCACGATAGTCGCGGTCGTCGATACGAACGAGCAACTGGCCCGCCTTCACGTCCTCGTTATCGTTCGCCAATACGTCCGTGATCTGCCCCGGCACTCGCGGCGCGACGAGCGTGAAATCCGCGGTGACGTACGCGTCGTTCGTCGATTCCGAACTGGAGTGGGACAACAGCTTCGTGCCAGCCCAGGCAGCGACGCCGACAACGACGATCACTGCGCCAATACGAAGCCACTTCAGTCTGGACGGTGCGGGGGTGGGTTTGGTCGATGACATGGAAAACGTACCTCAAGGTGAAGCGGGCGGCGTGGTGCTCCACGGCGGATAAATACGCACCGGCAGCACGGGGACAAGAAGAAGCAGAACGAGCGCGACACACGCCATCACGCGATAGAGATCGGCGGAAGTGAGAACGACGGCCTGCTCATGAATACGGTGCGCGATTTGCCCCAGCGCGTAGGGAGTGTCGAGACCAGGGCTTGCGACCAGCGCGCGGTTGCCCAACTGGTCGACGAGCATGCTCGAATGGAAATGTTCGCGCGTGGTGCCCACGCCTTCTATCAGGCCCGTCGCAATCGCGGCGGAAAAGGTCTTGACCGTATTGAACATGGCCGAAGCGAACGGACCTTCGGTGGGAGGCAAACCCGTCGTGACGCCCATGAGAATCGACATGATCACCAAGGGCTGCGCGACGATCTGCAGCGCCTGCAGCAGGTAGAAGTTGTTGCGAATCCACTCGGACGTCACGAAGCTTCCCATTGCGCACGTCGCGAACATCAGCGACAGACCAATGGCGATGACCCAGCGATGGTCCGCGCGCCGTGTATTCAACAAAGCGGCCGCCAAGGGAAGCGTAATCAGCAGCGGAATGGCCAGAAGCAACGAGAGCGGCGCTGTCTGCAGCGGTCTGTACGTGTGAATCTGGGCGAGGAATTGTCCAGGGATTGCCGCGACGCCCACCAGCAGGATCACCGTGCCGAGCAACGTGGAAAGTCCATGCGTGAAATTCCTGCGCTCGAGTAACTGGAGCTTGAAAAACGGCACAGGCTGAAACCACTCGTTGATGAGAAACACCACGAGAAGCAGCCCACCTCCGCAAAACATCACGCGGATGAAATCCGACTCGAACCAGTCGAGGCGATCGCCTTGCAAGAGTCCGGTCACGAGCATGGCAAACGCGGGGAAGCCTGTAATGAACCCAACCCAGTTGAACGTGCGAAAGCGTTCGAGCTTGACCGGATCGGCGGGCAGCCCCTGCTGAATCGCAATGCAGCACAGCACGCCGAGCGGAATGATTTGCCAGAACGCCATGCGCCAACTCACGAACTCCGTCCACAACGCGGCGAGCGGCGTACCGAGCGCCGGGCCGAAGGTTGCTGTGAGCGCGTAGCCAGCGAGGCCATACAGCTTGAATTTTGGTGGCAGATAACGCAGCGCCACGATGATCAGCATGGGAGGCAGACATCCGCCCGCGATTCCCTGGAAGATACGCAACACATAGAGCGTCGCGAGATTCGGTGCAAACGGGCAAAGCAAGCCGAAGAACATCGTGGCGAGCACGGCGCCGATCGTGAAGCGCTTGAGCGTAAAGGTCATGCCGAACCACGGCGCAAACACCATCGTGGCGACGTTCGCCGCTTCGAAGAGCGAAGTCAGCCAGGTCCCGTCGTCATGACCGATGAGGAACGCGCCCTGGATATCGGCCATCGCAGCCGCCGTGACCTGTTCATTGAGGATGGCCAGCAACGAGGCGAACAACATGCCGAGCAGGCCTACAATAATGCGACCCGTGAACGGCACTTGCGCGGGCGCTGGCTGTGCTGGCGCCGCTGCCTCGCGCACGGGGCTCTGATCGAGCGGCTGCCGGGCCGTTGCCGCTTCCGTTCCAGTCGTCAAAGGGTTCGCAGTTGTCATGGGGATCAGAAACTTCTCGGGTTTCGTTAGCTGTACTGTCTGATGTGGCTAGTTCACTGAGGTGCAATCCGGTGACCTGCTGCGTCATGCGAGGCGATGGTCCCGCGATGGGTTCGCTGCGCATTGTTGCTGTTCACCGAGTGCTTTATTGTCAGAGATGAACCCAATTTCTTAAAGTCTCGCCTGGTCTGATTTTGGGCCATCTAGTACGAGAATTTTGCCAGGCCGTCTGGTCATGATCCGGCGGCAAATCCCACTGATTGCGGACGGGTCATTTCTGCGCGCTTTTGAGCCAATTCGCTTCGCGAGGCGTAACCACACGGCACACCGTGCCTAGAATCGCGGCGTAGGGCTTAATCACCGTAGATACGATTAATGAAGGTTTGAAAACGACTCGACAGCGGTAAGCGTCGAACGGCTTTTACTTTTGTTTTTCGTTTTCAAAAGACTGAGATTGGGAAGTGAAGATGGACAGATTGCGCGAGATGGAGGTTTTGGTCGCCATCATCGAACGCGGCAGCTTTAGCGCCGCATCGGAAAAATTCGGCTTATCGCGCGCGGCGGTTTCGCGCGCGGTCAACTCGCTGGAAACGCGCCTCGGCGCCCAGTTGCTGGCACGCACGACGCGCTCGGTACGGCCCACGGACGCAGGCGTCGCTTACGTCGACGCCTGCCGCAAGCTGCTCGATGGCATCACCGACGCGGAGTCGCATATTGCAGCGGACCCCGCGAATCCGGTGGGCACGCTTACGATTACGGCGCCGGTGCAGCTCGGCCAGCGCTTCATCGCTCCGCTCGTGAACGCCTACACGCTGCGCTACCCCGACGTCAGCGTGAACGCTGTTTATCTCGACCGCCCCACGCGCCTGCTCGAAGAAGGCGTGGATATCGCCATACGTATTGGCCATCTCGAAGATTCGTCGACATTCGCGGTGCGCCTGGGGTCTGTGCGCCGCCAAACCTTCGCATCCCCCGCTTATCTCGCGGAGCATGGCGAGCCCATGCATCCGAGGGACCTGGCTGGCCACCATTGCGTTTCCTTTACCGGCGTTTCCCAACCGCACGAGTGGACCTATTACGACAACACTTTGAAGATTCCTGTGCGGCTTCAGCCTCGTTTGATCGTCAATCTGGCGCCCGCCGCCATTTCGGCGGCGCAAGATGGCGTGGGAATCACACAACTGCTGTCTTATCAGGCCGCAGCCGAAGTTGCCTCCGGTGAACTCGTGCCAATCTTGAGGGCGTACGAGCCCGAGTCAACGCCAGTGAATCTGCTTCATGTCGAACGGCGCGGCACAAGCGGAAAGATTCGATCGTTCGTGGAATTTGTGACCGATACGCTGCGAAATAATGCTCACCTTCAATCTGCGAACGGCGTGCAATATCTACAGTCGCTTACTCATTCATCTGGCGACCCAGCCGCGATGCGAAGCTCGCGATAAGCACTTACGAGCGCGTCGAGAGTAAAGGCGCGGTTCAGACCGCTCGGGTTTGGCAAGACCCATGTGCGCGCGCCGCCGAATCTGCCCGATTGCAAACCCCACTCGATCTCGCGCTTGCCGGACATTTCCGCAAGCGCCATCTTGCCGAGAAAGGCCACGAATCTCGGCGCGTAGTGTTGAACCTTCTGCTCGAATTGCGCCGCAGCGGCCTGGACCTCCGCTCTCGACAATTGATCCGCGCGCGCCGTCGCGCGCGAGACCGCCGTGGTCAGACCATAGCCATATTGCAGCAACTCACGGTCGCTCTCGGGGCGAAACTCTTCCTTCGTAAAACCGGCACGATGGAGCACTCGCCAGAACCGGTTGCCTCTGCCATCGAAGTGGTGCCCCGCGGCCACGGCGCGCATACCCGGATTGATCCCGCAAAACAGTATCGACAAACCGGGTTCGATGATATCGGGAAGGCACGGCGCGCAATCGCCGTTCGCATAGTCCGCGCGGGAGTCGTCGCTACGCACTCGCCTCCCCGCGAAATCGCAGGCGATATTGTTTTGGGGTGACATTCAGACGCCGCGAGAATGTCGTGCGCATATGCGTGGCGCTATGAAAGCCGCATTTGAATGCGACCGTCTTGAGCGGCGCATCCGTGTCTTCGAGAAGTTTCCTCGCCGTATCGACGCGAACCTGCTCGACGAATACGGACGGCGTGACATTTGCGTTCTTCGCGAAGATGCGCGACAAGGTGCGCCGGCTCACGGCCGCCGCCTTCGCAAGCGCCTCGATCGAAAGCGTGTCGGTGATGTGCTCGCTCACGTAGCGATACACCTTGCTGAGTATTGGGTCTTCGTCCTTGCCGGCGCCGATATACGGGCTGTACTGCGACTGGCCGCCTTCGCGCTGGATATACACCACCAGCCGCTTCGCAACGCGCACGGCCAGTTCGTGGCCCCAGTCTTCCGCAACCAGAGCCAGACACAGATCGATGCCCGCGGTCACACCGGCCGACGTGAACAGCCGCCCGTCACGAACGAAGATGCGGTCGGGTTGCACATTGGCGTGCGGGAATTCATGGGAAAGGCGGCCGGCATCCGACCAGTGGGTCGTGACTTCCTTGCCATCGAGAAGCCCGGCATGCGCCAGCACGAATGCGCCGTTGCACACGGAACCAAAACGGCTTGCGCTGCGCGCCTGATTCTGCAACCACGCGACAAACTCATTCGACGGATGCACGTCGGGCAACTGCGGGCCGCCAGCTACGAGGAGCAGGTCCCATTGAACGTCGCGATCGGCATAGCCAAGCGAAACCGCCAGTTGCATGCCGTTCGAGCAGGTGACGGCGCCCGCCTCGCGTCCGACGAGCGTCACCTCGTAGCGCTGAGGCTCTGAAAGAAACGTGTTCGCCTCGGCGAATACGTCGAGTGGGCCTGCAACGTCTAGCGCCTGCACACCATCGAATACAACAATGGCGACTTTCATGCCGTGACCTTCAGTGGTTTAACCATATTTGCGTCGTACAGCGGGTGTCCTGACGAGGACCGTGGCGCAGCTTAACGCATCGTCGCTATTGGGTGCCGTCTGTCCCTGGAAAAAGTATTTTGCGTCGGTGTAACAAATCTTCTGCCCCGCTGCACGCGTGGCCCAAAACGTCCACTACTTGGCAGGTTGCGGCACCACGCGCGCATTTCCCCCGCTGCCCCCCGTAACTAGACTTGTCTTCACGATTGCGGCTGGGCAGACAACCCGGGCGTACCGGGTAGGCGTTATCGCCGTTACTCCACGTGTTGCGGTCGACGTTGGACCGCGCACCGACCAAGGGCAGATTGATCATGTTGAAAGAACGTCAGACCTCTTTCCTCTTCGGGGGCAACGCCCCTTACGTTGAAGAGCAATATGAATCTTACCTGGCTGACCCGGATACGGTCACCAGCGAATGGCGCGCGTGGTTCGACGCGCTGCGCGAAACACCGGCTATCGATGGCAGCGATCGCGACGACCAGCCGCACGCGCCTGTCATTTCCAGCTTTGTCGAGCTTGCGAAGCGGCCGCCGCGCGCGATCGGCCGAGCCGATCATGCGCCCGCCAACGACTCCGGTCTTGCCCTCGCACGCAAGCAGGTCGCGGTGCAGTCGCTCATCGCAGCGTACCGGATGATCGGCACGCGCACGGCCGATCTCGATCCGCTGTCGTGGACAACGCCACGCGCCTACGCCGAGTTGACCCCGGCTTACTATGGCCTGACGGCCGCGGACATGTCGACGACGTTCAGCACTGCGGACACGTTCCTGTTCGACGACGACGCCACGCTGCAAGACCTCGTCACAGCGCTCGAGCAGACGTACACCGGCACGCTCGGCGCGGAGTTCATGCACCTCACCGATGCAGAGCAGCGGCGCTGGTGGCAGATGCAGCTCGAATCCACGCGAGCGAAACCCTCGCTGAAGCCAGCAGAAAAACGCAGATTGCTGGAACGCTTGACCGCGGCCGAAGGCCTCGAAAAGTACCTTCACGCACGCTATATCGGACAAACGCGCTTTTCGCTCGAAGGCGGGGAATCGTTGATCGCGCTGCTCGACGAAGTCGTCCAGTACAGCGCCTCGAAAAAGGTGCGTACGGTGGTCATGGGCATGGCTCACCGCGGTCGCCTCAATGTTCTGGTGAATACCGTGGGCAAGCCGTTGCGCGCACTGTTCGATGAGTTCGATGGCAAGGATTCCGAAAGACTTCTCGCCGGCGACGTGAAATACCACAAGGGTTTTGCGAGTTCGGTGGAAACGCGAGAGGGGCCGGTTGAAGTGATGCTCGCGTTCAACCCGTCGCATCTGGAAATCGTGAACCCGGTCGTGCAAGGCATGGCTCGCGCCAAGGGCGAGGCCCTGGGCAGCACCGATGGCGTCGAGGTTCTGCCGGTCGAGATTCACGGCGACGCGGCCATGTCCGGCCAGGGTGTCGTGATGGAAACCTTGAGCCTCTCCTATACGCGAGGGCACGGCACGGGCGGCACCGTTCATATCGTCGTCAACAATCAGATCGGCTTCACGACTTCCGATCCGCGCGACACGCGTTCGTCGTTCTACACCACGGACGTCGCGAAGACGATCGAGGCGCCCATCCTGCATGTGAATGGCGACGACCCCGAAGCCATCGCGACGGCCGTGCGCCTCGCGCTCGACTATCGCACCACGTTCAAGCGGAGCGTCGTGATCGATCTCGTGTGCTTCCGCCGATACGGCCACCAGGAACAGGACACGCCGGGCATCACGCAGCCGCTGATGTATCGCGCGATCGCAAGCCATCCCGGCGTGAGAACGCTGTATGCCCAGAAGCTGATTCAACAAGGTGTGGTGACTGCCGAAGAAGCCGACGGCTACGTCAGCGGGCGCCGTGAGCTTCTCAAGCTTGCCAATGAAACCGTTGGCTCCGAAGCCTCCGCTGCGCGCGAAGAGGCTCGTCCCGCTGAAGCCGCGAAGCATGCCCCTTCGGCCGAAACCCTGCGCAATCTCGCACAACGGATTTCGACCATTCCTGAAGGCCTCGCGCTGCATCCGCTCGTCAAGAAGATGATGACCGGCCGCCAGGAAATGGCCGCTGGAAAGCGGTCGCTCGATTGGGGCATGGGCGAGCATCTGGCGTTCGCATCGCTGCTTGGCGACGGCGTCAGCGTTCGACTGAGCGGACAGGATAGTGCGCGCGGAACCTTCAATCACCGTCACGCCGTGTTGCACGATCAAACGCGGATGAACCGCCCGGATGGCGTTTATATTCCGCTCGATCATATCGGTGAAATGCGCGGTGAGGCGAATAACAAAGCGCAGGGCCGCTTTAACGTGACGAATTCCATCCTCTCCGAGGCAGCCGTGCTCGCGTTCGAGTACGGCTATACGACGGTGAACCGCGATGCGCTGGTGATCTGGGAGGCGCAATTCGGTGACTTCGCAAATGGCGCGCAAGTGGTGATCGACCAGTTCATCGCAGCGGGCGCCGCCAAGTGGGGGCAGCGCAGCGGACTCACGCTCTTCCTCCCGCACGGGCAGGAAGGCGCGGGACCCGAGCACGCATCGGCGAGGCTCGAACGCTATCTGCAACTGAGCGCGCAGGACAACATGCGCGTCGCCCAGCCGACCACGCCCGCGCAGCTATACCATTTGCTGCGCAAGCAGGCACTCGCGACCGATCGTCGTCCGCTAATCGTGATGACGCCCAAGTCGCTGTTGCGGCACCCGGAAGCCGTTAGCACGTTCGAGGAATTGAGCGAGGGCGGATTCCGCGAAGTGCTGCCGGACACGCAGAGCGAAACGTGGCAGACATCGAGCGTCGAGCGCGTGATCGTGGCGACCGGCAAGGTGTACTTCGAGTTGCTCGAGCATCGCCGTAAAGACGAGGCCGACACGCCGATTGTCCGCATCGAACAGCTTTATCCGTTTCCCGCAAGACAGTTGGCCGCCGAACTCGCGCGTTATCCCAACCTGAAGACCGTGGTCTGGTGCCAGGAGGAATCGCGCAACCAGGGTGCATGGAGTTTCGTCGAACCGCAATTGCGCGAGCTTCTGCCTTCGGGCGCCACGCTGCGCTACGCCGGTCCTGACGCCGGTGCATCGACAGCGCCGGGCTACCACTCGGCGCATTTGGCAAGGCAAGCCGCGCTGGTCGAGCAGGCGTTCACGGGGTAACGGCGCATGCGTGTCGCGATGATGCTCTACACGGGTTTTCAACTGCTCGAGGTGAGCGGCCCGATGGATGTGTTTCATGAAGCGAATCGCCTGTACGGCAGGCCGTTTTATGAGCCGCATCTCGTCGGGACGTCACCCGGGCCCGTGGTCTGTTCCAACGGCACGGCAGTGGGCACGACGGACTCTCTGTTCGAAGCGCGCACGCCGTTCGACGTCGTCGTGGTGCCCGGTTCTCCTGCCATCAGTTCGGCACGCGAGCATCGCGAACTTGTAGCGTGGCTCAGCGACACCGGGCCCGCCACGCAAAGGCTCGCCTGCATTTCCAACGGCGCATTTCTGCTGGCGCGCGCCGGCCTTGCCGACCGCCGCTGGCTAACCACGCATTGGCGCGAAGCGCGCCGCCTTGCAGCGGAATATCCGCTGGTGCACGTCATGTCCAATCCTGGCTGCCTGAAGGACGGCAATCTCTATTCATCGGGCGGCGCGAGCGCAGGCATTCATCTGGCGCTCTCCATCGTTCGGGAAGACCTTGGAGAAAGCGCTGTGGTGACGATCGCCAGAACGCTGCTGAGGCACCCGCATTGACGCACTGGAAACGCGCGCAAGGAACGCCATGATAGACGCGAATCTGATTCACAAGGCACTCGCCAATCCGCTGCGGCGCGAGATCCTGGCGTGGCTGAAGGTGCCGGCCGATGCCTTTCCAGAGGGCTATGCCGATTTCGGTCGAGGCGTGCCCGCACACGCCATCCAGGCGCGCAGCGGGCTCTCCCAGTCCACCGTATCGGCGCACCTTGCCGTACTGGTCGAAGCGCGATTGCTCGTTTCGACACGCGTCGGTCAATGGATGTTTCTCTCACGCAATGAAGCCGTGATACGGACATTTGCCGAACAGATTTCCCTGCATTTATAGGGCGAGCTATCCGTGGAAAACACGCAATGGACAAGCTGGACATGATGCGGATATTCGTCCGCATAGCGGAAGAAGGAAGCTTTACGGGCGCGGCCTCGCGCCTGAACATTCAGACCGCCAACGCGTCGCGGGCGCTCTCGCAACTGGAAACGCAATTGCGCACGCGTCTGATGCACCGCAGTACCCGGCGGCTCGCGCTGACCGAAGCCGGCCAGCGCTATCTGGAGCGATGCGAGCGGATCCTCGCCTGCGTCGACGAAGCCGAGGCCGAAGCGGCCAATGCGCAGGTCGACCCTTCTGGGCGACTGCGCGTTCATGCCTCGCCGAGTTTCGGCCAGGCTTATGTGGTCCCGGCGCTCGTGCGCTATCGCGAGCGTTATCCCGCGGTGTCGGTCGAATTGACGTTAGCGCAGGACACGCCCGATATCATCGAGGCCGGCTACGACGTGATGCTTCAATTGAGTACAACGGAGTTGCCGGACTCGCGACTCGTCTCGCACAGGCTTGGCGATGTGCATAACGTGTTGTGTGCGGCGCCCGCGTATCTGAACGCTCGCGGCGTGCCGCGCACGGTGCAGGACCTTGAGGCGCATACGTGCCTGCAGTTCGTCACGACTTTTTTTCCGCGCGATCGCTGGCATCTGAACGGCCCCAATGGCCGGGAAACGGTGGCGTTCCCAAGAGCGCCAGTGGAGATCAATCTGCCCGATGCGCTCAGCGTCGCCCTTCGCGAAGGCGTCGGCATCGGCGCGCTGCCCATGTCGACGGCGCTAACGATGCTCGATAGCGGCGCGCTGGTTCGTGTTTTGCCGGCGTATCGTCTGCAAAGGCTCACCGCTTATGCGGTGCACGCCTCGCGCAAGTACCTCGACGCCAAGATCAGGACGTTCATGGATGACCTGCGCGAGGCGGTGCCCAAGGCGCTCGCCGCGGATGCGCAAGCGCTGTGCCGGGCCGCCAGCCAACCTTAGCCCGCCGTTGCCTTGTGATCGCGCGCTACCACATGTTGCGGCGATGGTTGTGACGCAGTCGCAGCCGCGGCCATTTCGTTCTGCTTGATGATCTTTTCGATCTCGCCGTCGGCCTGCGCGTCGTACTGCGCGAACACATCGGTGCGATAGCGCGTGTTCTGCACGGCACCGAGCTGCGAGCCGGAGTCGTCGCGCGTATCGGCATCCACCGTCATCGAAAGGCCGATGCGCAGCGGGCGCGCCGCAAGTTCACGCGGATCGAGTTCGATGCGCACCGGCAGGCGCTGGACGATCTTGATCCAGTTGCCCGTGGCGTTCTGCGCCGGCAGCGTCGCAAACGCACTGCCCGTCCCCGCCGAAAAGCCTTCGATACGGCCGTGATACTTCACGCCCGAGCCATAGACATCGGCGGTGAGCGTGACCGGCTGGCCAATGCGCATGTGCTTGAGCTGCACTTCCTTGAAGTTCGCGTCCACCCACACGCCGTCGAGCGGCACGATCGCCATGAGCGGCGCGCCGGGCGACACGCGCTGGCCGACCTGCACCTGACGCTGCGCTACATAGCCCGTCACCGGCGCCGGCAAGGTATCGCGCGCATACGCGAGCCACGCCGCGCGCACTTTCTGGGCCGCCGCCTGCACGTCCGGATGCTGTTCGACTGACGTGCGATCGGTCAGCGCATGATTCGCCGCGCCTTGCTGGCGCGCCGCGTCGAGCGCGGCCTGGGCGGCCTGCACGGCGTCGCGCGCGTGCGCGATGTCTTCGGCGGATACGGCGCCCGAGTCCGCTACGGCCACGCGGCGGCGCAGATCGTCATTGGCACGCGCCAGGTCCGATTCGCGTTGCGCCACGTTCGCCGCATAGAAGTCGTTGTTGACGTAGAGGCCGCTCACGCGGCGCACGGTCTGGCCGAGCGACGCTTCGGCATCGGCCAGCGCGATTCTTGCGTCCGCCGGGTCCAGCGTCACAACCGGGTCGCCGACCTTCACGATCTGCGTATCGTCGGCGTTGACGGCGACCACCGTGCCCGTGACCTGTGGCGTGAGCTGCACGAGATTGCCGTTCACATAGGCGTCGTCGGTCGATTCGTGAAAGCGGCCTTCCGTGAAGTAGTACGCGCCATAGGCCGCGCCCGCGATCAACGTAACAGCGCCGAGCAGCGCGATGAGGCGCTTGCGGCGGCCGGGGGGCGTGGGCGCTTTGTCGTCGTGCGCCGGGGCCGCTTGCGCGCCGCCTTTCTTCTCGCTGAGTTGATCCACCGGCTCGCGGTCGGTCGTGATCGTTTCGCTCATTTCAGTTCTCCTGACGGGTTTGCAAACATGCCGTTCAACGTGCGGCAGCAATGACGGAATTGGCTTGAGGGGTGGATTGCGCGGCAGCGTCCGCGTGGTGGCCGGTATCCGCCGAGGTGTCGACGTAGCCGCCACCCAGATCCGAGGCCAGCGCGATCTGCTGGTCGCGGCGGTCCATCTTCAGGTTGGCGATGGCAACGTCCGCATTCAGCGCGGTGACGTCGGCGTTGAGCACGGTGAGCTGATTGGTCAGACCGCCCTTGTATTGCGTGATCGCGAGCTGGTCGGCGTCGCGCGCGGCCTGCTGCGCGGTTTGTGCATCGACGAGCTGCGCGTCGCTCGAGTGGATCTGCGCAAGCTGCGTGGCCACGCCGCTCAACGCGCCAATGAGCGTCTGGTCGTAGGCGGCCACCGCGTAGTCGAACTCGGCGTAGCGGCCCTTCAACTGCGCACGCAACTCGCCGCCGTCGAAGATCGGCAGGTGGACGGCGGGGCCCACCGAGGCCGTGCGGCTCGCGGCGGTCAGGAAGCGGCCGAAACCGAACGCGTCGAGGCCGAGCGCGGCGCTCAGGTTAATGTCCGGATAGAACTCGGCCTTCGCCTCCTTCACCTCGTGCGTGATCGCGTCCACGCGCCAGCGCGCCGCGACGATGTCCGGGCGACGGCTCACGAGGTCGGCGGGCAGGTTGTCCGGCAAACGCACTTCGTCGCCCACGCCGAGCGTCGGCCGCGTGATCGCGAGCCCGCGATCGGGACCCTTGCCCAGCAGCGCGGCCAACTGGTAGCGCGTGGTCAGAATGCTGCCGTCGAGCGCGCTCACCCGCGAGCGGCTCGTCGCCAGGTTCGCCTGCGCGGTCTTGCGTTCCACTTGCGTGTCGAGGCCGGTGGCGATGCGGCCCGCCGTGATGCTGTCGATCTGCTCGCGGCGCGTGACTTCCGCCTGCGCGATGTCGCGCAGCGCGTAGAGGCGCGCCAGCTCGTTGTAGGTGCGTGCGATCGAAGTATCGAGCGTGAGCTTGACCACTTCCTCGTCGGCTTCGGCCGCTGATGTCTCCGAAACGGCGGCCCGCAGCGCCTCGCGATTCTTGCCCCACAGATCGAGATCGTAGGAAGCCGTGAGCAGGCCCTTGTTTTCGGTCTGCCACGAGCCCGCATACGGCGGCGGAATCAGCGCCGTGCTGCTGAACTGCTGGCGCGTGAGCGTGTAGCTCGCGTCGACGCGCGGCAGCGTGCCCGCCTTCGCGGTTTCGCTATAGGCCTGCGCCTGCGCCACGCGCGCCTTGGCCTGCTCGACCGTCGGGCTGCCCTGCAGCGCTTCGGCAATCAGCGCCTTCAGTTGCGCGTCGCCAAACTGATCGACCCAATCGGCGGACGGCCAGTGCCCCTGCTCTTGCGGCAGGCTCTGCGCCGTCTCGAACTGTTGCGGCTGGGCCATCTGCTTATCGCTGTGGATGCCTGCGTAGTTGGCGCATGCCGCGAGCGCGGCCATTGCGATCGCCGATACGCCCAGCTTCAGCGTACGGGCACCGATGCTTGATTCAGAAGTCTGCGATTTCATTTTCTGACAAATCAGATTAATGGTCGAAAAAAACGCGGCACTGCGGCCGCACCGTTCAGTCGCCGGTGAACTTGCGAAGCAGGCGGTTCAACTCGGCAAACTCCGCCTTCGTGAATTTGCGCAGTCGCGCGTTCAATACATCCGGTGCGACTTCCGGAATCTTTTCCGCGGTTTCCAGACCCTTCGCAGTCAGATTCAGGTTGACCACACGGCGGTCGTCTGCGTCGCGGGAACGCTCGAGCAGCCCCTTGGTTTCCAGTTTGTCCAGCATCCGCGTCATGAGGCCCGTATCGATGCCGAGCAGCTTGGACAGTTCGAACGGCGTGGTGGCCACACCCTGCTTCAGCGAAAGCAGAATGCCCATTTGCTGGCCCGTGATGTCGAGGTCCTTGAGCGCCGCGTCCATCTCCGCGACGACCAGATTGCGCGCCTTGACGATCCTGAAGCCGACGCTTTCCGTGAGCATGAAATTTCTCGTGGTGTAGTGGTCCATCGCGACATCCTCCGTGTTGAAACCAACAATATCTGCATTATCAGATACTGTCAAGAAAAACGCGCGAGCAGATTGGCCTTCCGGGCTTGTCCTCTGAACCGGGTTCAACTGCAGTGGTCAGTGCCCGCCAGCGCCTGCCGCGCCCGCGCCACCGCCCTTGACCGGCCTCGTCACCCAGATCAGCGGAATGATGACGATGAAGATCACCGCCGATATCCAGAAGATGTCGTTCAGCCCCAGCATGGTGGCCTGGGCGTTGAGCGAGCTTTCATAAAACGCCGTGGCCTTGGGAATGCCGCCACCGAGCGTTGCCTGCAGGTGCGCGATCGCGCTGGTGAACATGGGATTCTCCACGCTCGTTTGCTCCGCGAGCCGCGCGTGGTGAAGAATCGTGCGGTCGTTCCAGGCGTTGCTCATGAGCGACGTGCCCACGGCGCCCGCGAAAATACGCGCGAAGTTCGACAGGCCCGCGGCGGCCGGAATCTCATCGGGCCGCAGACCCGAGAGGATGATGCCGGTGAGCGGCGTGAAGAACAGCGCCGTGGGAATGCCTTGCAGCAGCGTCGGCAGAATGAGCGTCCACGCGTCGACGCCGGTCGTGTAGTTCGAGCGCATGAAGAACACGGCGGCGAAACCGACGAACGCCAGCGTGGCGAGCACCCGCAGGTCGGAGCGCGGCATGACCTTGCCCATCACGGGGGCGAGGATCACGGCGAAGATCCCCAAGGGCGCGGTCACGAGCCCCGCGTCCACCGCGCGGTAGCCGAGAAAGCCCTGAATCCACTGCGGCAGGATCACGAGGTTTGCAAAGAAGATCGCATACGCGACCGAAATCGCGATCGTGCCGCCCAGGAAGTTGCGTTTGGCGAAGAGCCGCAGGTTGACGATCGGCTTTTCCTCAGTCAATTCCCAGATGAGGAAGAACACGAAGCTGACCGCGGCGAAGATGGTAAGCCCCCAGATGACCGGCGAGTTGAACCAGTCGAGGTCACGGCCCTTGTCGAGCATGATTTGCAGCGGCGCCACCCACGCAATCAGCGAGATCAGCCCGACCTTGTCGATGGGCAGCTTGCGTGACGGCGACTCGCGCTCGCGATAGACCGCCCAGATCACCCCGGCGGCAAAGAGGCCGACCGGCACGTTGATATAAAAGATCCATGACCAGCTGTAGCTGTCGGTGATCCAGCCGCCGAGCGCCGGACCCGCGATCGGTCCGACGGTTGCGGTCATCGCCCACAGCGCCAGCGCGTTCGAACTCTTTTCCTTGGGAAACGACGACAGCAGCAAGGCTTGCGACAACGGCACCAGCGGCCCCGCCACGGCGCCCTGAACGATACGGGCAATCAGCAGCGTGAGCAGGTTCGGCGCGAGGCCGCACGCTGCCGACGAGAGCACGAACAGCAGGATCGCCCAGACGAACAGCTTGACCTGACCTACGCGCTGCGTGAGCCACCCGGTCAACGGAATGGACACCGCATTGGCCGCGGCAAAGAGCGTGATGACCCACGTGCCTTCGTCGATCGACACGCCCAGGTTGCCGGATAGCGTGGGAATCGCAACGTTTGCGATCGACGAATCCAGCACGTTCATAAAGGTGGCGAGCGCCACGGCGAAAGTGCCGAGCGCGAACTTCACGCCGGTTAGCTGGGGCAGCCCGCCTGGGTTGGTCGATGGATTCATATTGCGCTCTCCCGTCTGGATGCGAAGGTCCCGTCACGCACGGGCTGTTATCTGACTTGTCTGATATTTGGGCAAAAAAATGTGGCCTCAGCCATGAAGCAGCCGGGTCAGCAGCGTGCTCAAGGCGTCGAAGTCGGACTTCGAGAAGTGCGAGAGCCGATCGCTCCACGCGCCTGGCGCTACGTCTGCGTTGCGGGCCGCGACCGCGCTCCCCTCCCGCGTCAACGAAATGTCCACAAGGCGCCGGTCCGCGTCGTTGCGCGTGCGCGCCACGAACCCGCTCGCTTCGAGCTTGTCCAGCACGCGTGTCATCCGGGCGGGATGCACGCCAAGCAGCCTCGACAGTGCCGCCGGCGTTTTCGCGCTCCCGCTCGCCAGCGTCAGCAGAATGCCGCGCTCCTGCAGGTTCAGTCCGGCGTCCTTGAGCCCTTCCCTGAGCTCAGTGGCCATCAGGTGATGCGCTTGACCCAGTACGAACACCAGCCTCTGAGTCCGCTCGAAATCTGCATTGACGGGATCGTTCATCGATTGCCCTCCTAGATATCTGATGCGGACTATATCTGACATTGCAGATGTGTGCAAGAAAGCTTCTGAGGTCGTTTCGAGGGCTCCCGGCGTTTCGAACCAGCGTGGAACCGCCCTCTCCGGGCGACGCGATACACCGTGTAAAAAGTGATGTGAGCGGCAAGTGATTATCTGTGCCGCGCCACACAGCTATATTGTTTCGGCAGAGATCTGGCGGCTGTATCGGCTAACGGCGCACTCTTTTCTCAGGAGAATCCAAACATGACTGACAAACCGCTTACGCTGGGCATCGATCATGTCGGGCTGACCGTACGCGATCTGAATCTCACCCGCGACTTCTTCGTGAATTGTCTGGGCTGGAAACAGGTTGGCGAACGTCCGGGCTATCCGGCTGCGTTCGTCTCGGACGGGCACGTCATGCTGACCCTCTGGCAGGTGACCGACCCGAGCCGTCTGGTCGAATTCGACCGCAAAGTCCACGTGGGTCTGCATCATCTTGCTTTGCGCGTGGGCAGCGAAGAAGCGCTCAACGATATCTTCTCGCGCGTGTCCGCCTGGCCTGGCGTGAAAGTTGAATTCGCGCCGGAAAACCTCGGGCCGGGGCCGAAACGCCATACGATGGTGTACGAACCCGGCGGGATCAGGCTCGAGTTCGACCACGATCCGCGCACGCAGGCCTCCTGAGCTTTTATCAGCAAACCGCGTGCGGGCACGCACGCGGCATTTTTTTTTGCTCACATTAATCAGTTATCCGAAGTTAATGCAGCACGATTCAGATGACTTTTGCGCCGATCGACGGTGCGCCCGCGGTTGTTCCCGTTTGTTCCCATTTGTTCCTGCGACTCACAACTGTTTGTCCGCATCCTGTATTCAAAACGGGGGCGCTGCTGCGTAAATTGATCGACATCGGCGCAGCAAGCCCGATCAGAAACGTAGTCCAACCTACTTCGAGGTTCATATGAGTCAATCCCCCAAAGTCGTCGTCATCACGGGCGCATCGCAAGGCATCGGCGCCGAAACGGCCAAGGCATTCCGCGCGCTCGGCCACAACGTAGTCGCGACGTCGCGCAACATCAAACAGACTGACGATAGCAATCTCGTCGCCGTGTCCGGCGATATCGCCGACCCGGCCACGGCACGCCGCGTCATCGAAACGGCCATTTCGCGCTTCGGCCGCGTCGATACGCTCATCAACAACGCGGGCATTTTCGTGGCGAAGCCGTTCACGCAATACACCGCTGAAGACTACGCAACGGTCACGGGCATCAACCTCAGCGGCTTCTTCCATATCACGCAGCTCGCGATTGCGCAGATGGAAAAGCAGGAAAGCGGCCACGTCCTCAGTATCACGACGACGCTCGTCGATCACGCGATCGACGGCGTACCTTCGGTGCTGGCCTCGCTGACCAAGGGCGGTCTCGCCGCGGCAACGCGCTCGCTCGCTATCGAGTACGCAAAGCGCGGCATTCGCGCAAATGCGGTGTCGCCCGGCATCATCAAGTCGCCGATGCACGCGCCTGAAACGCACGCGGCGCTCGGCGCACTGCATCCGATGGGTCATATGGGCGAGATGAGCGACATCGTGAACGCTATCCTCTATCTCGACTCGGCGCCGTTCGTGACGGGCGAAATCCTCCACGTCGACGGCGGCCAGGTCGCGGGCCACTGAGCTGCAGTGAGCCGATATGGAACGCTAGTCACTGGCGCTCCTTCCAAACGATCACCAACGAGGAAAGCGAAATGCCGATCGTCACCATTCAGGTAACACGCGAGGGCACAAAGCCCGGTGCAGATTCCGTCACATCGGAAGAAAAGGCCCAGCTCATCAAAGGCGTGAGCCAGCTATTGCTCGACGTGCTGAACAAACCGCTGGAGGCGACTTTCGTCGTCATCGAAGAAGTGCCCACGGAAAACTGGGGATGGGGCGGCCTGCCTACCGATGTTTATCGAAGACAGAAGGGACTCATCAAGTAAGCGCGCGCGGCCTGCTCGATAGCAGGCCTCGCGCGCAACTGCACCGGTTGCATCGTGGCGCTGTCAATCTTCATTTGAGGCCTCGCATGAACACGGACGATGGACTTCGAACACGCTCGGGCAGCGGCGGCGCAAACGCGGGCGACACACTCGCCTTGCGCCCAGACCCTTGGGAGCAGACGCTCCTCCTGCTCGACAGGCTCTGCGCAAGCAAGCCATACGCCGAGACCGAGCACCACGCCGCGCCACGCGGCAACGACGGAAGATGCCGCAAAGGCCGCAAAAAGTGCGATGCGACAGGCGACGCACCCTGCGCAGCCGTCGTCACGCTCCTCGAACACCTTTCCCCCAGAACCGTTGCGTTGCGCTGGTGCTCCGCCTCATGTCACTACGGCTATCAAATCTGGGTCTGCGCAAAGGCACGCCGGGCCGGCGTGTGCGCAGTGAGCGGCAAGGCGATCCGCCGCGGCGATATCATCTACCGGCCTTATACCCGCACGCCTGTCCTCCCCGTCAATGTGAACGCCATGATTCACCTTGCTGCTTTGGCCTGATGCAAGCAGGTCGGTAGTCTGATTCGGCACGCCATGCGCGTTGGCCGGAGTTTTCTTCAACCGGAAGTTGTGAAAACGTATTCAAGGAGAGCGTCATGAAGATTCTGATGGTTTTGACTTCGCACGATCAACTAGGCAATACCGGGCGCAAGACCGGGTTCTGGCTCGAAGAACTCGCCGCGCCGTATTACGTATTCAAGGACGCCGGCGTGCAGGTCGTGCTCGCGTCGCCCAAGGGCGGGAAACCGCCGCTCGACCCCAAGAGCAACGAGCCGGACTTTCAGACTGACCTCACACGCCGCTTCGAAGCCGACCCCGCTGCGATGGCTGATCTTGCCGACACCGCGAAACTCAAGGACGCCGCCCAAGGCGAATACGATGCCGTCTTCTACCCGGGCGGCCACGGTCCGATGTGGGACCTCGCCGAAGACCCGGATTCCATTGGCCTGATCGAGCGCACGATCGCAGCGGGGAAACCCGTCGATCTCGTATGCCACGCGCCCGGCGTGCTGCGGCACGTAAAGGGTCCCGATGGCAAGCCGCTCGTCAGCGGCAAGCGCGTCACGGGCTTTACGAATAGCGAAGAGGAAGCGGTTGGGCTGACCAAGGTGGTGCCGTTCCTCGTTGAAGACGAACTCAAGGCGAAGGGCGGAAACTATTCGAAGGGCCCCGACTGGCAGCCGTATGTGCTGGAAGACGGCCTGCTGCTCACCGGGCAGAATCCCGCCTCGTCCGGTCCCGCCGCCAAAGCGCTATTGGCGAAATTGGGCAAGACCCACTGACCTCATCCCTCACGCCGGCATCTCGCCGAATGCAATCCGCCCCGCGGGCAAAAAAGTCAGCGAGATGACGGCGTGAGGGATGAGGTCAGTGGGTCTTGCC